>NZ_CP082944.1:0-257500 GCF_019933155.2 Metabacillus dongyingensis
ATGGAGAATATTGATGAATTATGGAGCAAAGCTTTATCAGAAATTGAAAAAAAGCTGAGCAAGCCAAGTTTTGAAACATGGCTTAAATCCACTAAAGCCCATGCTCTTAAGGGAGATACATTAACAATCACTGCACCAAATGAATTTGCGCGTGACTGGCTTGAATCCAGGTATCTGCATTTAATTGCCAATACCATTTATGAGCTGACCGGCGAGGAACTGCTGATTAAGTTTATTATTCCCCAAAATCAGAATGACGTTGATTTTATGCCGAAGTCACCCATAAGGCCGATGAATAAAGAGGAAGAACAGATCGAGCTTCCGCAAAATATGCTTAATCCGAAATATACGTTTGACACATTCGTAATCGGATCCGGGAACCGTTTTGCCCATGCAGCTTCTCTTGCTGTAGCCGAAGCACCCGCCAAAGCTTATAACCCGCTGTTTATTTATGGGGGAGTCGGACTTGGAAAAACGCATTTAATGCACGCGATTGGCCACTATGTGATTGACCATAAGCCTAACGCTAAAGTCGTTTATTTATCATCAGAAAAGTTTACAAATGAATTTATCAATAGCATTCGCGACAACAAAGCGAAAGACTTCCGCAACAAATACCGCAGTGTCGACGTGCTGCTTATAGATGATATTCAATTTCTTGCGGGTAAAGAACAAACTCAAGAGGAGTTTTTCCATACGTTTAATACGCTCCATGAAGAAAGCAAGCAAATTGTTATCTCAAGCGACCGTCCTCCAAAAGAAATTCCAACCTTGGAAGACCGTCTTCGTTCAAGGTTTGAATGGGGTTTAATCACAGATATTACACCGCCTGATTTAGAAACAAGGATCGCCATCCTCAGAAAGAAAGCAAAAGCTGAAGGGCTTGATATTCCGAATGAGGTTATGCTTTACATTGCGAATCAAATCGATTCAAATATTCGTGAGCTAGAAGGAGCACTTATTCGAGTTGTAGCTTATTCATCTTTAATTAATAAGGATATAAATGCGGATCTGGCAGCTGAGGCTCTAAAGGATATTATTCCAAGCTCTAAGCCGAGAATGATTACGATTGCTGATATCCAGCGCATGGTCGGCCAGCACTTCAGTGTAAAATTAGAAGACTTCAAAGCAAAAAAACGCACAAAATCGGTGGCGTTCCCAAGACAAATCGCCATGTATCTTTCCAGAGAATTAACGGATTCCTCATTGCCTAAAATTGGCGAAGAATTCGGAGGCCGTGATCATACGACAGTTATTCATGCCCACGAAAAAATTTCTAAGCTGCTTCAGGCCGATGATCAGCTTGTTAAACAGCTAAAAGAGATCGAAAGCATGCTAAAGGGCTCATAAAAAAGCTTGCACTTATAAAAATTAATATGGATAATGTGAATAACCAAGCACGATTCATACACAGTCTGTCCACAGGTGGATAGGCTGTGTTTCCTTTCGTCAACAGAGTTATACACATTTCCACAGGCCCTACTAGTACTTCTACTATTTTTTCTTTAAATAATATATATATTAAGTGGCTCAATGAAATATGCTCCCATACGAAAAAAAGGAGGATTTCCCTAAATGAAATTTATCATCCAAAAAGATCGGTTAGTTCAAAGTGTTCAAGATGTTATGAAGGCTGTATCTTCAAGAACAACGATCCCGATTTTGACAGGAATTAAAATTGTTGCAACAGAAGAAGGTGTCACACTTACAGGAAGTGATTCAGACATCTCCATTGAATCTTTTATTCCTACAGAAGAAAACGGCAAAGAAATTGCTGAAATCAAACAAACTGGAAGCATCGTTCTTCAAGCACGCTTTTTTAGTGAAATCGTTAAAAAACTTCCGAAAGAATCGGTAGAAATAGAAGTTCTTGGCCATCATATGACCGTCATCCGTTCAGGCAAAGCAGAATTTAATCTGAACGGTCTAGATGCAGAAGAATATCCTCATCTGCCGCAAGTAGAAGAACATAATAGTTTTAAAGTACCGACAGATCTATTAAAAACGATGATCCGTCAAACGGTATTCTCCGTCTCAACTTCAGAAACTCGTCCCATTTTGACAGGGGTCAACTGGAAGCTTGAAAATAGAGAATTAACCTGTATTGCAACAGACAGTCACCGTCTGGCGCTCCGCAAAGCAAAAATTGAAACAGAGACAGACAGCTCTTATAATGTCGTTATTCCTGGAAAAAGCTTAAATGAATTAAGCAAAATTCTTGCAGACACAAGTGATGAAATTGAAATTGTCATTACTGAGAGCCAAGTCCTTTTTAAAGCTGAAAATTTACTTTTCTTCTCAAGGCTATTGGATGGCAACTATCCAGATACAACGAGACTTATTCCTGCTGAGAGCAAAACGGACATGGTACTGAATACAAAAGAATTCCTTCAAGCCATCGACCGTGCATCCCTTCTTGCGAAAGAAGGAAGAAATAACGTGGTTAAGTTTTCAACCCTTGAAGAAGGCATTGTAGAAGTTTCTTCAAACACACCGGAAATCGGAAAAGTAATTGAGGAAGTTCAGACTCAGGAAATAACAGGAGAAGAATTAAAAATCTCGTTCAGTGCAAAATATATGATGGATGCATTAAAAGCACTTGAAGGAACGGAAATTAAAATCAGCTTTACGGGTGCAATGAGACCATTTTTGATCCGCACTCCAGAAGACGATTCCATTCTCCAGTTAATTCTTCCTGTCAGAACGTATTAATTAAACAAGCTGCTGGCACAAGCTGGCAGCTTTTCTTTTCCATTCACGGGACCTTATACCTGCTTTCTGTTCACCTGAGACGGACACTGCAATTCTTGATAACGAACAGATATAAAGCAAAGTTTTTAAAGGTAGGTTTAATTATGTATTGTTAAAGTATAAAGAAGTTTAGTAAAATTAACTGTTGGAGACTTAAAGAAAGAAGGCGATCCGTAGTGGCAATAAAACCAGTAAAAATTGAGACAGAATACATTACGCTTGGACAGTTCTTAAAGCTTGCTGAAGTCATTCAGACAGGCGGTATGGCCAAATGGTTTTTGCAGGAATATGCGATTTTTGTAAATGGCGAGCCTGAAAACCGCCGCGGAAAAAAACTGGTTGCTGATGATACGGTTGATATTCCAGACTTTGGCTCTTTCATCGTGAAAAACTAAGGCTCTTTTCTAAAAAGTCCGCCATTTTAAATATCTGAATGAACACTCTCTTTAAAAAAGAGCAAAAACTAAAGTTGGTGAACGGATTTGTTTATCAAAGAATTAACGCTGCGGAATTACAGGAACTATGAAGAGCTTACCGTGGAGTTTGAAAATAAGGTCAATGTTATTTTAGGGGAGAACGCCCAAGGCAAGACAAATGTGATGGAAGCGATCTACGTTTTAGCCATGGCGAAGTCTCATCGCACCTCAAATGACAAAGATCTTATCTATTGGGACAAGGAATATGCTAAAATAGAAGGCAGAGTAGAAAAGTACAGCGGCTCTGTCGCTATGCAGCTCGTTGTCTCGAAAAAAGGAAAAAAAGCGAAGCTGAATCATATTGAACAGCAGAAATTGAGCCAGTATGTAGGGGCAATGAATGTCATTATGTTTGCACCCGAGGATCTCAATCTCGTGAAGGGAAGCCCCCAAATCCGAAGACGTTTTATTGATATGGAAATTGGACAGGTTTCTCCTATCTATCTGCATGATTTAAATAGATTTCAAAAAATAATGCTGCAGCGGAATCAGTATTTAAAGCAGATGCAGATGCGCAAACAAACCGATCGCACTATGCTTGACGTACTAACTTCACAGCTATCAGAGTCTGCCGCAAAAGTCATTTTAAAACGGATTGAGTTCATAGAGAAGCTGCAAAAGTGGGCCCAGCCGATTCACACAGGCATCAGCAGAGGACTTGAAACGTTAACAATTGAGTATAAAGCATCTGTGGATGTATCAGAAGAGGCAAGTTTGTCGAAAATGATAGAAGCATATGAAGAGAAATTTGATAAAATAAAAGATAGAGAAATCGAGCGCGGCGCAACACTAGCTGGTCCCCACAGAGATGATCTCTTATTTTTTGTGAATGGGCGCGATGTGCAGACATTCGGTTCTCAGGGACAGCAGCGGACAACCGCACTATCGCTGAAGCTTGCAGAAATCGAATTGATCCATGAGGAAATTGGAGAATACCCGATTTTGCTTCTCGATGATGTTTTATCAGAACTCGACGATTACAGACAATCGCATTTATTAAATACGATTCAGGGGAAAGTGCAGACATTTGTTACTACAACAAGTGTTGAAGGCATTGACCATCAGACGCTGAAAGAAGCAACGACATACCGTGTTGCAAAAGGCTGGCTGACACGCTGAAAAGAGGTGGTTTTTCTTGTATATTCACCTGGGAGACAATTTTGTGATTCCCTCAAAAGAAGTTGTCATGATTGTTGATCATCAATCTTCAAAAACATCCGGCATAGTCAGTGAGTTTTTAGAAAAACATCAGAATCATACAGTCAAGCTTGCGAGCGGCGAGACAAAGTCTATTGTTGTAACCACAGATAAAATCTATTTTTCCCCTCTTGCTTCAGGCACGTTGAAAAAACGCGCGAAATTCACATTTGACATAGAAATGGTTGCGGATGAACCATTCAAAAATCATTCCCAATAATTTTTATAAGCCCTTAAGAAAAGTGTAGGTGATCATAGTGGCGATGGAACAAAAACAAGTCGAACAGCAAACTTATGATGAAAACCAAATACAAGTATTAGAAGGCTTAGAAGCTGTCCGGAAACGTCCTGGGATGTATATTGGATCAACAGCAGCGAAAGGTCTTCACCATCTCGTTTGGGAAATTGTTGATAACAGTATTGACGAAGCGCTTGCTGGTTACTGTGACGAAATTAACATTATTGTTGAAGAAGATAACAGCATTACCGTAAAAGACAATGGCCGCGGTATTCCGGTCGGGATTCATGAAAAGATGGGACGCCCTGCGGTTGAAGTCATCATGACCGTTCTCCATGCCGGAGGTAAGTTCGGCGGCGGAGGCTACAAAGTATCAGGCGGACTGCATGGCGTTGGTGCATCTGTAGTTAACGCGCTTTCGACAGTCCTTGAGGTAACTGTTTACCGTGAAGGCAAAATTCATTATCAAAAATTCGAGCGCGGTGTTCCTGCTGGTGATTTGGAAGTCATAGGAGAAAGTGAACTAACAGGGACGACCACTCACTTTTGCCCTGATCCGGAAATTTTCACGGAAACGGTTGAATATGACTTTGACACCCTTGCAAATCGCTTAAGAGAATTAGCTTTCTTAAACCGTAATATTAAAATTACGATCGAAGATAAACGCGAAAATAAACGCAAAAAGGAATACTTATACGAGGGCGGAATTAAGTCATATGTCGAGCATTTAAACCGTACACGTGAAGTCATACATGAAGAGCCTGTCTATATGGAAGGCGCAAAGGATGGCATTACAGTTGAGGTTGCCTTGCAATACAATGATTCTTACACAAGCAATATTTATTCTTTTGCCAACAATATTCATACGTATGAAGGCGGAACTCATGAAGCTGGATTTAAAACAGCTCTTACTCGAGTAATTAATGACTATGCCCGTAAAAATGGCGCATTTAAAGAAAATGATGCCAATCTGACGGGTGATGATGTCCGTGAAGGAATAACTGCGATTATCTCTGTTAAGCATCCTGACCCGCAGTTTGAAGGACAAACCAAAACAAAATTAGGCAACTCGGAAACACGAACGGTTACTGATAATCTTTTTGCAGAAGGTTTTGAGAAGTTTTTATTGGAAAACCCTTCAACAGCCAAGAAAATCCTGGAAAAAGGATTAATGGCATCGAGAGCCCGCCTTGCAGCAAAAAAAGCACGTGAATTAACACGCCGCAAAAGCGCACTTGAAATTTCGAACTTGCCGGGTAAACTTGCAGACTGTTCTTCTAAAGACCCTGCTATTTCTGAATTATATGTCGTTGAGGGTGATTCTGCGGGAGGTTCTGCAAAACAAGGCCGTGACCGTCATTTCCAGGCAATCCTTCCGCTTAGAGGGAAAATTATAAATGTTGAAAAAGCACGGCTGGATAAAATTCTTTCCAATAACGAGATCCGTACTATTATCACTGCTCTCGGAACAGGTATTGCAGAGGATTTCGATATATCAAAGGCGCGTTATCATAAAATAGTTATCATGACTGATGCTGACGTGGATGGCGCCCATATCCGGACGCTTCTGCTCACATTCTTCTACCGCTACATGCGTCAAATCATTGAAAATGGATTTGTCTACATTGCGCAGCCGCCTTTATATAAAGTGCAGCAGGGTAAACGAATTGAGTATGCATACAACGACAGAGAAATGGAGAAGCTGATGGCAGAACTGCCGGCTAATCCAAAACCGGGCATCCAGCGCTACAAAGGTCTTGGGGAAATGAACCCTGAGCAGCTTTGGGAAACAACGATGGACCCCAACACAAGAACATTCCTTCAAGTTACTTTAGAAGATGCGATGGAAGCAGACGAAACATTTGACATCCTAATGGGTGACAAAGTAGAGCCCCGCCGAAATTTCATTGAAGGCAATGCTCAATACGTAAAAAATCTGGATATCTAGCAAGAAATTCAGATTCGGAAATACAGCTTAATCAAAAAGAACAGGAAAGCAGAATTCGTGCTTTGCCTGTTCTTTTTTTTCTCCTGCTTATGAATTCGCAAAGAGCCCACTACTTTTAAAGTTGTCCCGCATATCTTTTTATAGTAAGTAGGCAATTTATCTAAGCAGGAGGCGTAAAGATGAATAATCAGCCATTTTATAATCAAGGAGACTTACGGCGTCCATTTGGTTTTGGAAGACCTGGATTTGGATTCGGCAGACCCGGGTTTGGTTTTGGAAGACCGGGTTTTGGATTTCCGTTTGCAACTGGGTTTATTGGAGGGCTTGCAGCAGGAGCATTATTAACTCCTGGATTTGGTTATGGCTATCCGTATTATCCGTACTATCCGCCGTATCCATATCCGTACTACCCTTATTACTGGTAA
Organism: Metabacillus dongyingensis; assembly: GCF_019933155.2. NCBI lineage: Bacteria > Bacillati > Bacillota > Bacilli > Caryophanales > Bacillaceae > Metabacillus > Metabacillus dongyingensis. The sequence continues at coordinate 7,036 of NZ_CP082944.1, forward strand.
CAGCCGAAAAACATCCGGTAAGGATGTTTTTTTCTTTTTGTGAAAACAAGTTTTGAAATATGATCCAGAGGGACGCTTAAAAGCGGCTGACCTTGAGGCGGGCCTCAAAGAGCATATTGAACAATTGCTGAATGCATTCAAAAGCTATACCGGCAAAAAATATCCTGCAGCTTATGAAAATATTCATGTTGCATACACGCATATGTTTAGAGTAGGCCAAGCAATGTCTGACGCGATTGTTGATCAGTTCCCTGAAAAATTCGAAGGCAAAAAACCATCTGATATGCCTAAAACAGGTATGGGCGGAATAAGCGAAACAAACAGCAGTGCAATTTTATGGAGCTTTTTTGGATTTATCCTGGCTTCCGCTGTGATTGCAATAATTGCTCGCAGGAAATCTGTAAATAACTAAGCAGGATGAAGCAAGGGGGCAGAGATGTCCTCTTTTTTCTATCCAAACAAGGGTGAGAAAAGAGAATATCATCTGATGAAATTGCTGGTAAACCTTCTTATATTCCTCCTTATGCATTCCGGCTGTGCAAGTTCAGAGCAGCATGCAAAAAAAGGGGGATAAGACGGATCTCAGTACAGATGAGGCAGACGACACAAAGGATAATTCTGATAAATAAATAAATTCTATCGTCCCCGGAAAGTATGAAATTAAAAGAAGATAGAGAAGGAATTGTACCCTTTTTGGTAGAGATATCAGTCCTTAAGGTAACTCAAGCAAACTCAGGTTTAATTACATGCACAGGTATATTTAATCAAGAAGTTCGTGCGCATGAAGAAAGAATGGTTGTCTATACTGAATTAAAAGAATCACAAAACTAGAATCCTTGCCTCAACAGGCAGGGATTCTTTGATTGAATCGTATTTTTATCTGAATTTGACGTGTAATGTCATAGGTTTATTGATATAATGGAGAGTAGGCTATTATTTAATTTTATTCAGCCATACATAATCAGTTTGATATATTGTCAACAAGATTTGAAAGATCAAAAGTTTCCGGAGACCTTTAGCTCCCGTTTTTTTTTGAGATAAGAAAGTATAAAAATTTGCGCATCTTTGTCAAGCTCCAGCGCCTGGATTCTCGGTTAAACAAGGCGCTTCCGCTTTTCTGGCTGGAGCTATATAGCTATATAGATTAGGGAGGTTCAAACATGGAAGAAAATAAAACCCCTCAAGTAAAAGAGATTAATATTAGTCATGAAATGCGCTCATCTTTTTTGGATTATGCGATGAGTGTTATTGTTTCGCGTGCGCTTCCCGATGTTCGTGACGGGTTAAAGCCTGTTCACCGCCGTATTTTATATGCGATGAATGATTTAGGGATGACATCTGATAAACCGTTTAAGAAATCTGCCCGTATCGTCGGGGAAGTTATCGGTAAGTATCACCCTCATGGTGACAGTGCTGTTTATGATTCAATGGTCCGCATGGCACAAAATTTCAACTTCCGATATATGCTTGTAGATGGACATGGCAACTTCGGTTCAGTCGATGGCGACGGAGCCGCGGCTATGCGTTATACAGAGGCGCGCATGTCCAAAATTGCGATGGAACTTATTCGCGATATCAATAAAGATACAATCGACTATCAGGACAACTATGACGGTTCAGAACGAGAGCCGGTTGTCCTTCCGTCCCGATACCCTAATTTGCTCGTAAACGGCGCAGCGGGTATCGCAGTCGGCATGGCAACAAATATCCCTCCACATCAGCTGGGAGAAGTCATCGACGGTGTACTTGCTGTAAGTAAAGATCCGGATGTGAGCATTCCTGAGCTGATGGAAATCATTCCGGGGCCGGATTTCCCGACAGCTGGTCAGATTATTGGCCGAAGCGGAATTCGCAAAGCTTATGAAACAGGCCGCGGATCTATTACAATCCGGGCTAAAGTGGAAATAGAGGAAAAGGCATCAGGTAAAGAAGTCATTATCGTAAGAGAACTTCCTTATCAGGTAAATAAAGCGAAGTTAATTGAAAAAATTGCTGAGCTTGTGCGTGACAAGAAAATTGAAGGTATCACCGATCTGCGCGATGAATCAGACCGCAACGGAATGCGCATCGTTATTGAAGTGCGCAAAGATGCCAATTCAAATGTTCTTTTAAATAATCTATACAAACAGACTGCCCTTCAGACAAGCTTCGGCATCAATATGCTCGCACTTGTAAATGGCCAGCCTCAAGTATTGAACCTTAAACAGTTCTTAGTATACTATCTGGATCATCAGAAGGTTATTATCCGCCGCCGTACAGCGTTTGAACTTCGCAAAGCGGAAGCACGTGCGCATATTTTAGAGGGTTTGAGAATTGCATTGGATCACCTGGATGAAGTGATCGCCCTGATCCGCAGCTCTCAGACAACTGATATTGCGCGTCAAGGCCTGATGGATAATTTCTCCCTTTCTGAAAAACAGGCACAGGCGATTCTTGATATGCGTCTGCAGCGTTTAACAGGACTTGAAAGAGAGAAAATCGAAGAAGAATACCAGGGACTTGTACAGCTGATTGCAGAATTAAAAGCAATCCTGGCAGACGAAGAAAAAGTCCTTGAAATTATCCGCGAGGAATTAGAAGAAATTAAAGATCGTTTTAACGATGTGCGCCGCACAGAAATTGTATCCGGCGGAATTGAAATGATCGAAGATGAAGATCTGATTCCTGTTGAAAATATCGTTATTACTCTTACTCATAATGGCTATATTAAGAGACTGCCTATCTCAACCTACCGCAGCCAGCGCCGCGGAGGCAGAGGGATTCAGGGTATGGGGACGAATGAGGATGATTTCGTAGAACATCTTTTAACAACATCTACTCATGACACGATTCTTTTCTTTACTAATAAAGGGAAGGTTTACCGTGCAAAAGGGTATGAAATTCCAGAGTACGGAAGAACAGCTAAAGGGCTTCCGATTATTAACCTTCTGGAAATAGAAAAAGGCGAATGGGTGAATGCCATCATTCCTGTTTCTGAATTCGTTGATGATTGGTCGTTATTCTTTACAACAAAAGAAGGAATATCTAAACGTTCACCTCTTACTCAATTTGCAAATATAAGAAAAGGCGGCTTGATCGCAGTTAACCTGCGTGAAAACGATGAACTGATTTCCGTCCGTTTAACAGATGGAACAAAGCACATCATGATCGGCACGAAAAAAGGAATGCTGATTCGTTTCCCTGAAACAGATGTGCGTTCAATGGGACGTACCGCGACTGGTGTAAAAGGGATTACACTCGACTCTGACGATGAAGTTGTCGGAATGGAAATCCTTGAAGAAGATGTCGATGTTCTTGTCGTAACCCGAAATGGATTCGGGAAACGAACGCCCGCCGCTGAATATCGGATTCAAAGCAGAGGCGGTAAAGGAATTAAAACATGTAACGTCACGGAGAAAAATGGTACAGTGATTTCTGTTAAGCCTTCTACAGGAGAAGAGGACCTCATGCTGATTACAGCAAGCGGCGTTCTTATCCGGATGGCTATTGACAGTATCTCTACAACCGGCCGTAATACACAAGGTGTTAAGCTGATTAAACTTGGTGACGAAGAGCATGTTGCAACTGTTGCTGTCGTAGAAAAAGAAGAGCTCGAACCGGAAGATGATGAGCTTTTGGAGAATGAAGAAGGGTCACTGGAAGATTCATCTGCAGAACAAAACTCAACTGAAGAAAATTCTGTCGAAGACTCCATCTCTGATGAACCAGATTCTGAAGAATAAGCAAATGAAAGACATAGCCCAAAAAGCTATGTCTTTTTTCATGCTCTTTTCGCAACTTTGTTGCTTGCATTTGTCAGTAAAAGATCGGCTTGGGAACTAATTAACTTCAGTATCTGTTTATTCCTTGATAAGAGTGCGATAGGAAACTTAGAATGTGATCGGTTTATATACGGAAAGCAATAATCATTTCGAGCACAGCCTTTATTTATTTCCGAAAACCATTTTTTACTAAATGGAATCGTTTATAATATGGTTGGGAGGTTTTCATATGAGAGTCCATATTAATCAGCTATCTGAAGGATGCATTCTGTCAAAAGACGTATTTTCCAAATCGTCCAAACCGTTAATGCGAAGACAAACAATCTTAGATCAAGATCTTCTGCAAATCCTGCAGGCTTTTTTAATAGATGAAGTTGATGTAGAGCCATACCTTGAAAATGGATATGCTTTTAAACCTGATGGGGCACTACTGGAATCTTCTCTTAGTGAAAAAACAGCAGAAATAAAACAAAGCAATGATTTTGAGGAATTGTATATAAACGCTGTACTTGCCTTTAAGCAATTGTATCTTGACTGGCAATCCGGTGCATTAGTTGATATCTCGAAAATCAGAAATCTATTAATTCCTGCTGCAGAGGAGGGACTGAAAGAGCCCCATGAAATATTTAAGACCTACAATTATACAAAACATGATGACCATCTTTACCACCATTCAGTATCAGCAGCCTTAGTAAGCGCTTATTTGGGAAAGAGTATGGGCTTTTCTTATGGTGATACGATACAGGTCGCTATGGCAGGTCTTCTCTGTGACTGCGGCATGACAAAAATAGAACAAGGATTTCTGACTAAAAAGACAGCTCTCACTGACAAAGAGTTTAAAGAAATAAAGCAGCATCCTGTTTACAGCTACAAAATGCTTAAAAATATCGTTTCTTTGAAAGAGGCTGTTAGGCTTGGAGTGCTGCAGCATCATGAACGGCTTGACGGGAGCGGGTACCCTCTGGGAGCGAAGGCTGATCAGCTTCATGTATTCGGCAAAATAGCGGCTCTTGCTCATGCGTATCAGGCAATGGTCTCCGAAAGACCGCATAGAAGCAAACAATCTCCTTTTAAAGCTCTAGAACTGCTCATGCAAGATGAGTTTGGTAAATTTGATCTGACAGCATTGAACGAATTGAAGAAAGGTCTACTAAAACTAAGTTCAGGCACAAATATCAGATTGTCAGACGGCAGAATAGCAGAGATCGTTTTTATAGAAGATCAATATCCGACCAGGCCACTTGTAAAGATAGAAGAAACAGAGGAAATTCTTTCGCTGAAAGAACAAAGACACCTTTTTATTGAAGAGATCATTTAAGAGCAAACTTTTTGCTCTTTTCTTATTGCATATTTTAATAGATGCTGATATACTTCTATAAGTCAGTAACAAACCTTCTACATAAAGCAGTTAACGAAAATTATTTCTTAAAAAAATGATTGACATTAACTCGGTAGAAATGGTATATTAAAAGGGTCGCTTCGAGAGAGTGCGACACAATAAGTTCTTTGAAAACTAAACAAAACCAAAAGCGTACCAAACGTTTTAAATTTTTGAAGTCAGCAACAAATTGAGTCACAAATTTTCTTCGGAGAGTTTGATCCTGGCTCAGGACGAACGCTGGCGGCGTGCCTAATACATGCAAGTCGAGCGGACCTCTTCGGAGGTCAGCGGCGGACGGGTGAGTAACACGTGGGCAACCTGCCTGTAAGACTGGGATAACTCCGGGAAACCGGAGCTAATACCGGATAGTATCTTGAACCGCATGGTTCAAGTTGGAAAGACGGTTTCGGCTGTCACTTACAGATGGGCCCGCGGCGCATTAGCTAGTTGGTGAGGTAATGGCTCACCAAGGCAACGATGCGTAGCCGACCTGAGAGGGTGATCGGCCACACTGGGACTGAGACACGGCCCAGACTCCTACGGGAGGCAGCAGTAGGGAATCTTCCGCAATGGACGAAAGTCTGACGGAGCAACGCCGCGTGAGTGATGAAGGTTTTCGGATCGTAAAACTCTGTTGTTAGGGAAGAACAAGTGCGAGAGTAACTGCTCGCACCTTGACGGTACCTAACCAGAAAGCCACGGCTAACTACGTGCCAGCAGCCGCGGTAATACGTAGGTGGCAAGCGTTGTCCGGAATTATTGGGCGTAAAGCGCGCGCAGGCGGTTTCTTAAGTCTGATGTGAAAGCCCCCGGCTCAACCGGGGAGGGTCATTGGAAACTGGGAAACTTGAGTGCAGAAGAGGAGAGTGGAATTCCACGTGTAGCGGTGAAATGCGTAGAGATGTGGAGGAACACCAGTGGCGAAGGCGACTCTCTGGTCTGTAACTGACGCTGAGGCGCGAAAGCGTGGGGAGCGAACAGGATTAGATACCCTGGTAGTCCACGCCGTAAACGATGAGTGCTAAGTGTTAGAGGGTTTCCGCCCTTTAGTGCTGCAGCTAACGCATTAAGCACTCCGCCTGGGGAGTACGGTCGCAAGACTGAAACTCAAAGGAATTGACGGGGGCCCGCACAAGCGGTGGAGCATGTGGTTTAATTCGAAGCAACGCGAAGAACCTTACCAGGTCTTGACATCCTTTGCCACTTCTAGAGATAGAAGGTTCCCCTTCGGGGGACAAAGTGACAGGTGGTGCATGGTTGTCGTCAGCTCGTGTCGTGAGATGTTGGGTTAAGTCCCGCAACGAGCGCAACCCTTGATCTTAGTTGCCAGCATTCAGTTGGGCACTCTAAGGTGACTGCCGGTGACAAACCGGAGGAAGGTGGGGATGACGTCAAATCATCATGCCCCTTATGACCTGGGCTACACACGTGCTACAATGGATGGTACAAAGGGCTGCGAGACCGCGAGGTTTAGCCAATCCCATAAAACCATTCTCAGTTCGGATTGCAGGCTGCAACTCGCCTGCATGAAGCTGGAATCGCTAGTAATCGCGGATCAGCATGCCGCGGTGAATACGTTCCCGGGCCTTGTACACACCGCCCGTCACACCACGAGAGTTTGCAACACCCGAAGTCGGTGGGGTAACCGCAAGGAGCCAGCCGCCTAAGGTGGGGTAGATGATTGGGGTGAAGTCGTAACAAGGTAGCCGTATCGGAAGGTGCGGCTGGATCACCTCCTTTCTAAGGAAGATATGAGGACGCTTTTGGTTTTTGTTTAGTTTTGAGAGAACTTTGTTCCCTCTAAGTGAATAGCGAGTTTACTTTAGAAGTAAGCGAGGAATCATTTGCGCGTACTTTTTTGTACGTCAAAAATATTCTTTTATTCACACTTGTGAGATGGGCCTATAGCTCAGCTGGTTAGAGCGCACGCCTGATAAGCGTGAGGTCGATGGTTCGAGTCCATTTAGGCCCACCATCTCTTAAATTCATATGGGGCCTTAGCTCAGCTGGGAGAGCGCCTGCCTTGCACGCAGGAGGTCAGCGGTTCGATCCCGCTAGGCTCCACCAAGAAGTTGTTCTTTGAAAACTAGATAACGTAATTGATAACAAGTAATTCACTGAGATTTACGCTTACCATAATTAGTGATTTTCTAGACATTTATGTCTAAACAAACAACGAAATGCGAAACGCATCTTATGATGCGGTTGACCATTTAGGTTAAGTTATGAAGGGCGCACGGTGGATGCCTTGGCACTAGGAGCCGATGAAGGACGGGACTAACACCGATATGCTTTGGGGAGCTGTAAGTAAGCTTTGATCCAGAGATTTCCGAATGGGGAAACCCACTGTTCGTAATGGAACAGTATCTTTATCTGAATACATAGGATAATGAAGGCAGACCCGGGGAACTGAAACATCTAAGTACCCGGAGGAAGAGAAAGCAAACGCGATTTCCCAAGTAGCGGCGAGCGAAACGGAATTAGCCCAAACCAAGAGGCTTGCCTCTTGGGGTTGTAGGACACTCTATACGGAGTTACAAAGGAACGGGGTAGATGAAGCGACCTGGAAAGGTCCGTCAGAGAAGGTAATAACCCTGTAGTCGAAACTTCGTTCCCTCCAGAGTGGATCCTGAGTACGGCGGGACACGAGAAATCCCGTCGGAAGCAGGGAGGACCATCTCCCAAGGCTAAATACTCCCTAGTGACCGATAGTGAACCAGTACCGTGAGGGAAAGGTGAAAAGCACCCCGGAAGGGGAGTGAAAAGATCCTGAAACCGTGTGCTTACAAGTAGTCAGAGCCCGTTAATGGGTGATGGCGTGCCTTTTGTAGAATGAACCGGCGAGTTACGATCCCGTGCAAGGTTAAGTTGATGAGACGGAGCCGCAGCGAAAGCGAGTCTGAATAGGGCGTTTTAGTACGTGGTCGTAGACCCGAAACCAGGTGATCTACCCATGTCCAGGGTGAAGTTCAGGTAACACTGAATGGAGGCCCGAACCCACGCACGTTGAAAAGTGCGGGGATGAGGTGTGGGTAGCGGAGAAATTCCAATCGAACCTGGAGATAGCTGGTTCTCTCCGAAATAGCTTTAGGGCTAGCCTCAAGTATGAGAGTCTTGGAGGTAGAGCACTGATTGGACTAGGGGCCCTCATCGGGTTACCGAATTCAGTCAAACTCCGAATGCCAAAGACTTGCTCCTTGGGAGTCAGACTGCGAGTGATAAGATCCGTAGTCAAGAGGGAAACAGCCCAGACCACCAGCTAAGGTCCCAAAGTATACGTTAAGTGGAAAAGGATGTGGAGTTGCTTAGACAACCAGGATGTTGGCTTAGAAGCAGCCACCATTTAAAGAGTGCGTAATAGCTCACTGGTCGAGTGACTCTGCGCCGAAAATGTACCGGGGCTAAACGTATCACCGAAGCTGTGGACTGTTCTTACGAACAGTGGTAGGAGAGCGTTCTAAGGGCGTTGAAGCTAGACCGTAAGGACTGGTGGAGCGCTTAGAAGTGAGAATGCCGGTATGAGTAGCGAAAGAGGGGTGAGAATCCCCTCCACCGAATGCCTAAGGTTTCCTGAGGAAGGCTCGTCCGCTCAGGGTTAGTCGGGACCTAAGCCGAGGCCGAAAGGCGTAGGCGATGGACAACAGGTTGATATTCCTGTACCACCTCCTCACCATTTGAGCAATGGGGGGACGCAGGAGGATAGGGCAAGCGCGCTGTTGGATATGCGCGTCCAAGCAGTTAGGCTGAGAAGTAGGCAAATCCGCTTCTCATAAAGGCTGAGCTGTGATGGCGAGGGAAATTTAGTACCGAAGTTCCTGATTCCACACTGCCAAGAAAAGCCTCTAGCGAGGTGAGAGGTGCCCGTACCGCAAACCGACACAGGTAGGCGAGGAGAGAATCCTAAGGTGAGCGAGAGAACTCTCGTTAAGGAACTCGGCAAAATGACCCCGTAACTTCGGGAGAAGGGGTGCTTTTTAGGGTTCATAGCCCTGAAAAGCCGCAGTGAATAGGCCCAGGCGACTGTTTAGCAAAAACACAGGTCTCTGCGAAGCCGCAAGGCGAAGTATAGGGGCTGACGCCTGCCCGGTGCTGGAAGGTTAAGAGGAGAGGTTAGCGCAAGCGAAGCTTTGAATTGAAGCCCCAGTAAACGGCGGCCGTAACTATAACGGTCCTAAGGTAGCGAAATTCCTTGTCGGGTAAGTTCCGACCCGCACGAAAGGCGTAACGATCTGGGCACTGTCTCAACGAGAGACTCGGTGAAATTATAGTACCTGTGAAGATGCAGGTTACCCGCGACAGGACGGAAAGACCCCGTGGAGCTTTACTGTAGCCTGATATTGAATTTTGGTACAGCTTGTACAGGATAGGTAGGAGCCTTGGAAGCCGGAGCGCCAGCTTCGGTGGAGGCATTGGTGGGATACTACCCTTGCTGTATTGAAATTCTAACCCACAGCCCTGATCGGGCTGGGAGACAGTGTCAGGTGGGCAGTTTGACTGGGGCGGTCGCCTCCTAAAATGTAACGGAGGCGCCCAAAGGTTCCCTCAGAATGGTTGGAAATCATTCGCAGAGTGTAAAGGCACAAGGGAGCTTGACTGCGAGACCTACAAGTCGAGCAGGGACGAAAGTCGGGCTTAGTGATCCGGTGGTTCCGCATGGAAGGGCCATCGCTCAACGGATAAAAGCTACCCCGGGGATAACAGGCTTATCTCCCCCAAGAGTCCACATCGACGGGGAGGTTTGGCACCTCGATGTCGGCTCATCGCATCCTGGGGCTGTAGTCGGTCCCAAGGGTTGGGCTGTTCGCCCATTAAAGCGGTACGCGAGCTGGGTTCAGAACGTCGTGAGACAGTTCGGTCCCTATCCGTCGTGGGCGCAGGAAATTTGAGAGGAGCTGTCCTTAGTACGAGAGGACCGGGATGGACGCACCGCTGGTGTACCAGTTGTCTTGCCAAAGGCATCGCTGGGTAGCTATGTGCGGAAGGGATAAGTGCTGAAAGCATCTAAGCATGAAGCCCCCCTCAAGATGAGATTTCCCATCACATTAGTGAGTAAGAACCCTGAAAGATGATCAGGTTGATAGGTCTGAGGTGGAAGCGCGGTGACGTGTGGAGCTGACAGATACTAATCGTTCGAGGACTTAACCACAGTCTAATAAAGTGTAAAACCTGAGTGAAACTTGTTATCATACGTTATTTAGTTTTGAAAGAATAACTCTTTCTAATTGCATATTGTCTGGTGATGATGGCAAAGAGGTCACACCCGTTCCCATGCCGAACACGGAAGTTAAGCTCTTTAGCGCCGATGGTAGTTGGGGGTTTCCCCCTGTGAGAGTAGGACGTTGCCAGGCACGCAAAAAAAAGAACAGCAGAGATGCTGTTCTTTTTTGTATGGAAAAAATAAAAGGACAAAGGGCAGTTAGGAGGTTGGAAGCAGATTTTTTTGAAGAATTTACATCCATTGGAAGTTGTTGCATAGCGAACATAAAATAACGCTAAGCGCTCGTAAATGAAAAAAGTGGTTTCCCTATTTGATGGAGGGCTGTTACGATCCCGATAACCCGTTCAACTATTCATTATGGATTTTTTTTATCCAATACTTATTAGCCTGATTTTGTTATCCAATAATGCGCTGGACTATCCCTTTTCCCATAATTCATTCAAAAACATCAGTGCAAACTGAGGTATTTTTTCTTTTGTCACTTCAAGAAAACGAACAATGAATACATAATCATCCTGTGAATGGCTTAGCATTAGTTCGTACCACCACTCGGTTTCATATCTTGAGATCATGCTTAAGTTGTACAACAATAAGTAATGAGCCATGAATTCAGGCAATCCGGCAAGATCATTCATTGATGCAGGCAAGGTGTATTCGCCTGTTTGCCCATTGTACAGAAATGGAAGACTGTAAAAAGCGCTGAAGTGATCAGGCGGATAGCAAGTAATTATGTTTTCGGAATGATTTCCTCTGCTAAGCTGAAAATGATAATCGAAATATTCAAGCAGCCTTTCCGGTGTCATGTGATAAGAGGCTGCCGCTTCAACTGGAATATGCAGCTGCTTGTTTTCATATTTGGTTCTAAAATGAACATTTTTCTGTTTATGCCTAGTAAATAAATCACTTATTTCTGGGATTCTTTTTAAAAGTTCATGCATGGTGTATTTATCATTTTCTACATGTTCCAGCTTAAATAAATGGGATGCTGTGTGAGCAAATAAACCATTTCTTTGGATCTTTACTTCATCCTGCAAAAAGCGATAATGCTGTTTTTTTCGCTTTCTTGTTGATACGCCATGTGCAAGGACGGAGGAAGTGGCCGGGTATTCTGGATCTGCTGTAAGAATGCAGGCTTTCATAAGCTGAGACATTCCGTAAAACAGGAGCATTGGCTGTACAGGAAGGGCGGCGCATGCTGATGAAAGATAAAAGTTTTCGGCATGCTTCAGATGGTAAACGAAAGGATAGCTGTTTTGATAGGATAATTCTGCAGGTGCTGTTTGCTGATTTTTTTTATAACTTTTTTCCAGAAACTTTTGGACCGTTTCCGTTGATTGATATGATTTTAACTGGTTCCAGACGCTTGTTTTCATCATCCTGCAGCTCCCCTTTCTTTTTTCGCAATTTTTAAACTCTTTTGCCTGTTCTTGACAGTAGGTTGGCTAGTTGTTAATCTACTAATAATATTTTGCCGTTAAGAGGGGGATTTAATGATGTGGGAAAGTAAATTTTTAAAAGAAGGCTTAACGTTTGATGATGTATTGCTTGTACCGGCTAAGTCGGAGGTTCTTCCAAGAGACGTAAATTTAAGTGTGAACTTAACACCAACATTAAAGCTGAATGTCCCAATCATTAGTGCTGGTATGGATACTGTAACTGAAGCGCAGCTTGCAATTGCAATGGCAAGACAAGGCGGAATGGGCATTATTCATAAGAATATGTCGATTGAACAGCAGGCAGAGCAGGTTGATAAGGTAAAACGTTCTGAAAGAGGCGTTATTACTAATCCATTCTTTTTAACTCCAGACCATCAAGTTTTTGATGCAGAGCATTTGATGGGAAAATACCGCATTTCCGGTGTTCCTGTTGTAAACAATGTGGATGAACAGAAACTCGTAGGCATTATCACGAATCGCGACATGAGATTTATTCAAGACTTCTCCATCAAGATCTCTGATGTTATGACAAAAGAAAACTTAGTAACGGCAGACGTCGGAACAACTCTTAAAGAAGCAGAAAGCATTTTGCAAAAGCATAAAATTGAAAAGCTTCCACTGGTTGATGACAATGGTGTTTTAAAAGGATTAATTACAATTAAAGATATTGAAAAAGTAATCGAGTTTCCGAATTCAGCAAAAGACGAGCATGGACGTTTGCTTGTCGGTGCTGCAGTAGGTGTTACTTCAGACACGATGCTTCGCGTGAAAAAACTGGTTGAAGCCAACGTTGATGCAATCGTGCTGGATACAGCCCATGGCCATTCAAAAGGCGTTATCGAAATGGTAAGAACCATTAGAAATGAATATCCTGATCTGAATATTATTGCAGGAAATGTTGCAACAGCAGATGCTACAAGAGAACTTGCAGAAGCTGGAGCGAACGTTGTAAAGGTAGGCATCGGACCTGGTTCTATTTGTACAACCCGTGTTGTTGCAGGTGTAGGGGTGCCTCAAATCACAGCTGTTTATGATTGTGCGACTGAAGCACGCAAGCTTGGCATTACTATTATCGCAGATGGCGGAATTAAATATTCAGGCGATATCGTAAAGGCATTAGCATCAGGCGGTCACGCAGTTATGCTGGGCAGTCTCCTGGCTGGTACTTCTGAAAGCCCTGGCGAAACGGAAATTTACCAGGGAAGACGCTTTAAAGTCTACCGCGGTATGGGTTCTGTCGGCGCAATGGAAAAAGGAAGCAAAGACCGTTACTTCCAGGAAGATAACAAAAAATTTGTTCCTGAAGGCATTGAAGGAAGAACTCCTTATAAAGGACCTCTTTCAGATACGATCTATCAGCTGGTTGGCGGTATCCGTTCCGGTATGGGATATTGCGGAACTGCAAACTTGGAAGAGCTGCGCGAGAATTCACAGTTTGTCCGCATGACGGGTGCAGGTCTTCGCGAAAGCCATCCACATGATGTTCAAATTACAAAAGAATCACCGAACTATTCGCTTTCATAAGCGTTTCTAGGTCGATTTACCTGAAATGTAATACAATGTTCAATCTTTAGGACAGAGTCTCAGACTCTGTCTATTTTTTTTGACCATAGTGTGATAAAATCGATTTTGTTGTTTGTAACTCATGTCAATAATTGAATATAAAAATAGATGAAAAACGGTGGAGGTTATGAATTTGAGCAACATGAAGTTAAAGCGTCTGCTGTCCGTTCTGTTTGCTGCTGTTCTGGCGATAACAGTTGTTTTGCCGGCATCACAGACATCTGCGGCAGAAAATGATGCAGTTGGAGTCAATGCAAAAGGTGCAATTTTAGTAGAAGCGTCTACAGGTAAAATTTTATACGGGAAAAATGCAGACGATCTGCTGCCGATTGCAAGTATGGCTAAAATTATGACAGAATACTTGGTTCTTGAAGCAGTCGATAAAGGAAAAATCAAATGGGATCAAACTTACACTCCAAGTGAGTATGTATATAAAATTTCCCAAAACCGCGGACTTTCCAACGTTCCATTACGAAAAGACGGTACATACAATGTAAAAGAGCTTTATGAAGCGATGAGCATTTATTCTGCAAACGGAGCAGCTATTGCATTAGCAGAAATCGTTTCAGGATCTGAGTCTAATTTCGTAAAATTAATGAATGAAAAGGCAAAAGATCTTGGTCTTAAAAACTTCGAATTTGTGAACTCCACAGGTTTAGAAAATGGAGATCTTGCAGGAATGCATCCGGATGGAACGACAGCAGATGCTGAAAATAAAATGTCAGCGCGGGATATGGCGCTGCTTTCTCAAAAATTAATTAACGACTACCCGGAAGTTTTGGACACAGCAAGTACTCCGAGAAAAGTATTCAGAGAAGGCACAGAAGATGCAATCAAGATGGATAACTGGAACTGGATGCTTGAAGGCCTGCTATTTGAAACCGAAGGTGTAGATGGTTTAAAAACAGGTTCTACTAAATCAGCAGGTTCTTCTTTTACAGCAACTGCTGAACGAAATGGCATGAGGGTTATAACTGTAGTATTAAACGCAGCAAGTGATGACGGCAGCCTGCACACTCCTCGTTTTAAAGAAACGAAAAAAATGATTGATTATGCATATAACAATTTCAAGATGGAAGAAATCTATCCTGAAAACTATCAAATCAAAAATAAATCTGACCTCTCTGTTGTGAAAGGGAAAGAAAAAGAAGTAGCAGTAGCAACAAAAGAACCGCTTAATCTTGTTGTTAAAAATGGTGAAAAAGAATCATATGAGCCAAGCTACGTTTTTGATCAAAAGAAGGTCAATGCAGACAATGAAGTACAAGCCCCTGTCAAAAAAGGCGAGAAAATCGGCTATATGACAGTTAAGTACACAGGAAAAGGCCAAGACCTGGGCTTCTTAGAAGAAAAAAGCGACGCCAATGTTGATATCATAACAAAAAGCGGTGTTGAAAAAGCCAATTGGTTTGTATTATCCATGAGAGGCATCGGCGGATTCTTCGGAAGTCTTTGGGGAACAGTGACAGACACTGTCACAGGCTGGTTTTAATTGAAAAAAGACTTACTCGAGATGAGTAAGTCTTTTTTACATAAATGGATATATTTAGAATTGATAGATGGCTCCGCTTTTCTTTGATTGAATTGTTTTAATTATCTCTTTAATTTTGATAGGATTTTTTTATAACTTAGGATAGAATAAGCTATATGTGCAAAATGAAATTTTACATATTACAAGGGGGATATAGAATGAATAACACAGGTACAGATCGTGTAAAACGCGGAATGGCAGAAATGCAAAAAGGCGGCGTCATTATGGACGTAGTCAATGCAGAGCAAGCAAAGATCGCTGAGGAAGCTGGAGCAGTTGCTGTTATGGCACTTGAGCGCGTTCCTGCTGACATTCGTGCAGCTGGCGGAGTTGCCCGTATGGCAGATCCTACAATTGTTGAAGAAGTGATGAAGGCTGTAACGGTTCCAGTTATGGCAAAAGCACGTATTGGCCACATTGTTGAAGCCCGCATTTTAGAAGCGATGGGTGTCGATTACATTGATGAAAGTGAAGTGCTGACTCCGGCTGATGAGGAGTACCACTTAAATAAACGTGATTATACAGTTCCATTTGTTTGCGGATGCCGTGATTTAGGCGAAGCTACTAGACGTATTGCAGAGGGCGCTTCTATGCTCCGTACAAAAGGCGAGCCTGGTACAGGAAATATCGTTGAGGCTGTTCGCCACATGCGTAAAGTAAATGGCCAAGTGCGCAGAATCATTGGAATGAGCACGGATGAACTGATGACAGAAGCGAAGCTGTTAGGCGCGCCTTATGAGCTTCTTCTTCAAATCAAGCATGAGGGACGCCTTCCGGTTGTAAACTTCGCAGCAGGCGGCGTAGCAACTCCTGCTGATGCTGCTCTAATGATGCAATTAGGCGCAGACGGAGTATTCGTAGGTTCAGGTATCTTCAAGTCTGAAAACCCGGCAAAATTTGCTCGAGCGATTGTTGAAGCAACAACTCACTATCAGGACTATGAGCTGATTGCAAGTCTTTCAAAGGGACTTGGAACAGCAATGAAAGGCATTGAGATCTCAACATTGCTTCCTGAGAACAGAATGCAAGAGCGCGGCTGGTAATCATAAAGGAGTAGAATACAATGCTTAAAATTGGTGTATTAGGCCTTCAAGGTGCTGTAAGAGAGCACATTCGATCAATAGAGGCTAGCGGTGCAGAAGGAGTCGTTGTGAAACGTCCTGAGCAGCTGGATGAACTGGATGGACTTATTATGCCAGGCGGAGAAAGCACGACAATGCGCCGCCTGATTGATAAATATGACTTCATGAATCCGCTGAAAACTTTCGCTGAACAGGGAAAACCGATGTTTGGAACCTGTGCCGGCTTAATTCTTCTTGCTAAGAACATTGTTGGATACAGTGAAGGACATCTTGGCCTAATGGATGTTACGGTTGAAAGAAATTCATTTGGGCGTCAGCGCGAAAGCTTTGAAGCAGAATTGAACATTACAGATGTTGCTGAAGATTTCGTTGGTGTGTTTATCAGGGCTCCTCATATTGTGGAAGTTGGAGAAGATGTGGAGATTTTGTCTAAGCATAACGGGAGAATTGTTGCAGCGCGTCAAGGACAGTTCCTGGGCTGCTCGTTTCATCCTGAATTAACGGATGATCACCGGATGACTGGGCTGTTTGTACGTATGGTGGAAAACACAAAAGCAAAGTTAAGTGTATAAAACCCTTGCAACCGTCCCAAACTTGTAGTAAATTATGAATTACTTAATTGAACATGCGAAACATGATGACAGGAAATAGTAGCAAGTGTTTCTTTCTTAGAGAGCCGGTGGCTGGTGTAAATCGGTGTTAGAGCCTTGTGAATCCATCCTTGAATGAGATGTTGAAATCCTCGGAGAGTATACATGTCCGGTACAGGCCGTTATCCTGCTTAAGAGGAAGGCGTTTTATTTGCCTTCAATTAGGGTGGCAACGCGGATAAACTTCCGTCCCTTTACCAGGGGACGGAAGTTTTTTTATTTGCAAAAAAACATAAAAGGAGTTTTGTCATGCTGGATATTAAATATTTGCGCGCTAACTTTGAAGAAGTAAAAGAGAAACTGTCTCATCGCGGAGAGGATTTAGGCGACTTCAGCAAGTTTGAGGAACTGGATCAAAAACGCCGTGAACTGATTTCAAAAGTAGAAGTATTTAAAAGCAAGCGAAACGAAGTTTCAGGTCAAATTGCTGTGTTAAAACGTGAAAAACAGGATGCTGATCATTTAATAAAAGAAATGCGTGAAGTTGGGGACCGTGTGAAAGAAATGGACGATGAGCTTCGCAAGGTTGAGGCAGAGCTTGAAACGTTAATGCTGTCTATTCCAAATATTCCCCATGAAAGTGTGCCGGTAGGCGAGACGGAAGATGACAATATTCTTCACCGCGAATGGGGAGAAGTTCCTGCATTTGCATATGAACCAAAGCCTCACTGGGATGTTGCCGATCACCTTGGGATTTTAGATTTTGAACGTGCAGGTAAAGTAACCGGCAGCCGATTTGTTTTCTACCGCGGTTTAGGTGCCCGTCTCGAGCGTGCTCTTATCAGTTTTATGCTTGATTTGCATATCGATGAGCACGGTTATACAGAAGTGCTGCCTCCGTATATCGTAAACCGTGACAGCATGACAGGAACAGGCCAGCTGCCTAAATTCGAAGAAGATGCATTTAAAATTGCGGGTGAAGATTACTTTTTAATTCCTACAGCTGAAGTGCCAGTAACCAACATGCACCGTGAAGAGATCCTCTCTATTGATCAGCTTCCGGTCAACTATGCAGCATACAGCTCTTGCTTCCGTTCTGAGGCTGGTTCTGCAGGAAGAGATACTAGAGGATTAATCCGCCAGCATCAATTTAATAAAGTAGAGCTTGTGAAATTTGTTAAGCCGGAAGATTCTTATGATGAGCTTGAAAAACTGACAGGACATGCAGAGAAAGTTCTTCAGCTGCTGGGTCTTCCTTATCGTGTGCTTAGAATGTGTACAGCTGACCTTGGATTCACTGCAGCAAAGAAATATGACATTGAAGTATGGATACCGAGCCAGGAAACGTACCGAGAAATATCTTCTTGCAGTAACTTTGAGGCTTTCCAGGCGCGCCGCGCAGGAATCCGTTTCAGACGTGAACCAAAAGGTAAACCTGAATTTGTTCATACATTGAATGGATCTGGTCTTGCGATTGGCAGAACTGTTGCCGCGATTCTTGAGAATTATCAGCAGGAAGATGGAACAGTCGTTATTCCTGAAGTCTTGCGTCCATATATGGGGAATAGAGAAGTCATTTCACGATAATAATAAGCTTTTAAGAAGGGGCCAAAATCCGTTTTGTCCCCTTCTTAAATTTTTTCAAAAAAGTTTTTTAGAATTGTTGACAAGCATATTTTAGATATGCTATATTAATTCTTGTCAGTACGGAGGTATACCCAAGTCTGGCTGAAGGGATCGGTCTTGAAAACCGACAGGGGGGTCAAACCCCGCGGGGGTTCGAATCCCTCTACCTCCTCCATTTTACATATAAAATCCAATGTTTAGCGCATAAAGATTGGAGATTGATAAAACCTGCGGCAGATTCTGCTGCAGGTTTTTTGTATATCTTTTTTTGCTGGATACAAAAAAAATAACCGATTAAACCGGTTATTTTTTAAGTAATCTTGTCTGCTCTATAAAATGGGCTACGCGCTCAACAATTGGTTCAATAGAACCTTTGTTTGCCATAATGTCATAATCGTTAATGTTGAGGCGCAAGACAGGACATGCATTAAAATTATTAATCCAATCTTCATAGCGGCGGTGCATCTCTTCCCAATAAGCAATTGGTGTCTGCTGCTCCATCGGACGGCCTCGTTCTTTGATGCGGGATAAAATATCCTCAAGGCTGCCTTCTAAGTAAATCAAAAGGTCAGGATGAGGGAAGTAAGGTGTCATGACCATCGCATCGAATAAATTCGTGTATGTTTCATAATCCACTTCTGTCATCGTGCCTTTTTCATAATGCATTTTGGCAAAAATCCCAGTATCTTCATAGATTGACCGATCCTGAATAAAACCTCCGCCGTATTCAAAAATCCGCTTTTGCTCTTTAAATCTTTCAGCAAGGAAGTAGATTTGCAGATGAAAGCTCCATCTTTCAAAATCTGCGTAAAATTTATCAAGATAGGGGTTTGTATCTACTTTTTCAAATGAGGTGCGGAAATTCAATGCATTTGCAAGTGCATTTGTCATTGTCGATTTTCCGACACCGACCGTTCCTGCAATGGTAATGACGGCGTTGTGAGGAATGCTGTATTTCTCTCTCAAATTCATTTTTTAGTAACTCCTTCATGTAAAGATTCATCCAGGCGTTTAAATATATAGGTTAAATCTCTTTCGTTTTGTACAAAATCAAGCTCATCTCCGCTGAATCTCAGAACTGGGATGGAGGGGTGCTCTTTTTCCCACTGTGACATGGCCACTTCGTAGTCCTCCGATAACTGCTTTAAATAGCCGGGATCGATATTTTTTTCGATCTCTCTCCCGCGCATATCAATGCGGTTAAGCAAGGTATCAAGACTTGCATTCAAGTAAATGATCAAGTTTGGCTTTGGCATGTCGCTTGTTAAAATCGAATAAATATCAAGGTATTTATCGTATTGTTCTTTTTTAAGAGTGCGCTTTGCGAAAATAAGATTTTTATAAATATGATAATCTGCCACAACAGGCTGACTCTTTTTCAAAAATAACTGAGCAATATCTTCAAGCTGTTTATATCGATTACACAGGAAGAACATCTCTGTTTGAAAACTCCACTCTTCAATGTTTTCATAAAATTTGCCGAGAAACGGATTCTCATCAACGATCTCTTTAAGCAAATGAAATTGATAGTGTTCTGCTATCGCTCTTGCAAGCGAAGTTTTCCCAACACCAATCGGTCCTTCCACGGTAATAAACGGTACACCATTCATCACGGGTCCTCCTACGCAAAAAAATCTATCAAAACAGACAAATTTTATTGTATCACAGTGGCAATATGAAAAGAGTAAGGTTTTAACGAAAAAGAAAAGTTTCCAATTATCCTCTCATAGCAGCGAGAGTTTTATGCGGATGCACCAGAGCGTGATCTAAGGTTACATCATTGCAGAAAAGCGTTCTAGCTTTACTCAGCACTCTTGATTCCATCTCTTCTTTTTCCGTATGATGGATTCTGAATAGTAATAATATTCATAAAATGGAGGGATTTATATGCGTGAGGAAACAGCAGCGAAGGACAGTCAGGTTGAAGATTTTTTCCCGGTTAAAGATGTTGACTATCTGGAAATGTATTCAGGCAATGCCAAGCAGTCAGCTCACTATTTTTGTACTGCCTTCGGTTTTAAAATTGTCGCCTATTCAGGACTTGAGACAGGGAACAGGGAAACCGTATCCTATGTGCTTCAGCAGCAGAAGGTACGCTTGGTTATTACAGGTTCTTTAAATGACACCTCACGTGTAGCTGAATTCGTCAAGAAGCACGGGGACGGGGTAAGAGATATCGCTTTAGTCGTGGATAATGTTGAAAAGGCTTACAATGAAGCTGTTTTCAGAGGAGCCATTGCCATTACTCCGCCATTTGAACTGAAGGATGAACATGGTGCGGTAAAAAAAGCCGTAATCGGTACATACGGAGACACCATTCATTCTCTAATAGAGAGAAAAGAATACAAGGGCGCATTTATGCCGGGTTTTGAAGCGGCCGAAATGAAGATTCCTTATACAGAAGCAGGAATCATCGGCGTTGACCATGTTGTAGGAAATGTAGAGAGTATGCAGGAATGGGTTTCCTATTATGAGAAAGTGATGGGTTTTAAAGAAATGCGACATTTTACAGATTCGGATATCAGTACAGAATATTCATCTCTTATGTCGAAGGTTATGCATAATGGAGGCCGGATTAAATTTCCTATTAATGAGCCGGCAGAAGGAAAACGCAAATCGCAAATTCAGGAATACCTGGAGTTCTTCAATGGTCCAGGCGTGCAGCATCTTGCTATTTTAACAGAGGATATCGTCTCTACAGTTGCAATTTTAAAGAAAAATGGCGTGGAATTTCTGAATACCCCTGAGACTTATTATGAAACACTAAGTGAACGTGTCGGAGATATTGATGAAGAGATTGATAAGCTGAAAGAACTTAACATTCTGGTGGACCGTGACGATGAAGGGTATTTGCTGCAGATATTCACCAAGCCGATTGTCGATCGTCCCACAGTCTTTATAGAAGTGATTCAGAGAAAAGGAGCGAAAGGCTTCGGTGACGGAAACTTTAAAGCGCTTTTTGAATCAATCGAACGGGAGCAGGAGCGACGAGGTAATTTATAAGGACTTAATCCTGAAAGCAAGGTGATAAAGATGGATGTAAAGCCAGAGTCGCTTCACTGGAAAGACGCTTATAAATTAATGATTGGCTCGATCCTGCCAAGGCCAATCGCCTTCGTATCGACTATTGATGAAAAAGGAGCGGTAAACTTGGCTCCTTTCAGCTTTTTTACCGCAATCTCTGCTGAACCGATGATGATTTGTTTCTCTCCTATGAGAAAAGGGACGGATGGATCTAAAAAG
The DNA here is from genome assembly GCF_019933155.2 of Metabacillus dongyingensis. Lineage (NCBI taxonomy): Bacteria > Bacillati > Bacillota > Bacilli > Caryophanales > Bacillaceae > Metabacillus > Metabacillus dongyingensis. Next base: position 28,467 of record NZ_CP082944.1, read on the forward strand.
GATACTCTCCTCAACATTGAAAAAACGAAGGAATTTGTCATCAACATTGTGAGTGAACAAATAGCGGAACAAATGAATCGCTGTGCAGGCGATTTTGATCCGGAGGTGGATGAATTTGTTCAAAGCGGGCTGACGAAGGAGAAAAGCAAGTCAGTTGTCCCGCCTCGTGTGAAAGAAAGCCTGGTTCACCTGGAATGCGAGCTGCATGATGTCTTGCATTTTGGAGAGAAAGCGGGATCAGGCAGTCTTGTCATCGGCAAGGTAAAGCACATCCATGTTGATGATGCTCTTTTCTATGAAGGGAAAATTGACTCTGAACAACTAAAGCCGATCGGACGTCTTGCCGGGCACATGTATACAAAACCGATGACTGATACGTTTGAGATCATAAGAAGGTGAAATCATTATGAAGTTTGTGACATTTCAAACCCCGTCCAGCAGGCAGGCTGCGGGATGGCTTCAAGGGCATGATCTGGTGATTGATATGAACGCTGTAAGCCGGGGGTTCTTGCCTGGATCCATTCAAGAATTTTTAACAGAGCATGAACGATACCTCTCATATATTCATGAAATGAACCTGTTTGAAGAGGGGGATATGGGAGTTTATCGGCTTTCAGAGGTGAGACTGTCCTCACCTCTTCCAAGGCCGGTAAGCATTCGCGATTTTTATGCATTTGAGGAGCATGTGAAAACCGCCCGACAGAAAAGAGGGCTTGATGTCATTTCAGAATGGTATCAATTTCCTGTGTTTTATTTTACAAATCACCTGGCTGTGAAAGGTCCGGAGGAAAAGATTGAAGTTCCTCCAGGCTGTCAGGCTCTTGATTATGAACTTGAGATTGCCTGTGTTATAGGGAAGGAGGGGCGTGACATCCCTGCAAGTGAAGCAGAAGAGTACATTTTTGGGTACTGCATCATGAATGACTGGAGTGCGCGTGATCTTCAAAGAGAAGAAATGAAAGTTGGTCTTGGGCCGGCAAAAGGAAAGGATTTCGCAACATCGCTTGGACCATACCTCGTTTCAAAAGAAGAGCTTCATCCATATAAGACAGGAGATCGGTATGATTTAAAGATGACAGCGGCTGTTAATGGAAAAGTGATATCGAAAGGGAATTTAAAAGATATTTATTATCCTTTTTCGGAGATGATTGAAAGGGCTTCTTCAGGTGTCACCTTATATCCGGGAGAAGTGATTGGCTCAGGAACAGTCGGAACCGGATGTATTTTAGAGCTAGGGGAAGAGGTGCATCGTTATTTAAGGCCGGGAGATGAGGTCGAATTAACGATTGAAGGTCTGGGCTTATTGAAAAATAAAATTGCAGCCAAAAGCAGGTGAGAGAATGTATTATCGCACGTTAGGCAAAATTCCGCATAAGAGACATACGATGTTTAAAAAAGAAGACGGAAGCCTATACCGGGAGCAGGTTATGGGAACGAAGGGGTTTTCAGGTACACAATCCATTCTGTATCATCACTACATGCCTACAGAGGTAGCAAAGTCAGAGCTTCTTCATTCCTATCTCCCTGAATATGAACAGATGGATTCCTTGAGACACAGGCATTTCTTTACGGATGCTCTGCAAACTGAAGGGGATGCTATTGAGGCTAGAGAGTATATCCTGGGAAATGATGATCTCTTAATAGGCGTGGTTCTTGTGAAAAAAACGATGGAGTCCTATTACAGAAACGGTGATGGAGATGAATTGCTCTTTATTCATTTTGGCAATGGAAAGATTGAGACGATGTTCGGTGTCATCACATACCGGCCAGGAGATTACATCAACATACCGATAGGCACAATCTATCGTGTCGTGCCAAAAGCCGAAACAAAAATCCTTTTCATAGAATCGTTCAGCCAGATCACTACACCTAAACGATACCGAAATGAATACGGCCAGCTTTTAGAGCATAGCCCGTTCTGTGAAAGAGATTTCCGGGGTCCTGAACAGCTTCTGACAGTAGAATCCCGAGGCGAGTTTGAGGTTTTGACAAAATCCAGGGGATATATGCATAAGCATACCTTTAACCACCATCCCTTCGATGTAGCGGGATGGGACGGCTACTTGTATCCATGGGCTTTTAATATCGAGGATTTTGAACCGATAACAGGAAGGATTCATCAGCCGCCGCCTGTTCATCAAACATTTGAAGGCCACAATTTTGTTGTCTGCTCATTCGTGCCTAGAATGTACGATTATCATCCCGAGTCGATTCCGGCGCCGTATTATCACAGCAATGTAAACAGTGATGAGCTTCTTTACTATGTAGAAGGAAATTTTATGAGCCGAAAAGGAATCAAAAAAGGATCCATCACCCTTCATCCAAGCGGAATTCCGCATGGTCCTCATCCTGGAAAAACGGAAGCGAGCATCGGGAAAAAAGAGACGCTTGAACTCGCGGTAATGATTGATACGTTTCGTCCGCTCCGAATTGTGAAAAAGGCCAAAGAAATTGAAGATGCCAATTATATGTATACTTGGACCGAAAAATAAGAAAAGCAGCCTGATAGGGCTGCTTTTTATGTTGGCGTTTTTACTACATCAAAGTTGTCGGCAATCAATAACCAGTTTTGCGGGAAAGAGAGCCCGAGCTTCCAATAGCTCATGCCTCTCAGCTTTAATTCTTTCATTAAATCAAATTTGGCCTGAATGGAACGGGCATCCTCAAACCAGACTTCATGTTCTCTCCCTTCCTTATCGCGGTAATTGAAGTGTGGAGCTTGGGCTTTCATATCATATTGAATGGAGACATTGTACTCACTTGCTAAGCGGATTGCCTGCTGCGGGCTGATGGCTTTTGCAAATTCTCCTCCGGGCTTAAACGGCAGGGTCCAGTCGTATCCGTATAAATTCTGCCCCATCATGACTTTATTTGCCGGTATTTCTGACAGGGTGTACTCGAGGACCTCCCTAACCGGTCCAATCGGGGATACTGCCATTGGCGGTCCGCCGCTATAGCCCCACTCGTAAGTCATCACCACTACAAAATCGACAATTTCGCCATGTGCTTTATAATCATGCGCCTCGTACCATTTCCCTTTTTGATCTGCGCTTGTTTTAGGGGCCAGAGCTGTAGAAATGAGCCAGCCTTCTTTTTTAAAACGGGCTTTTGCTTTTCTTAAGAAACGATTATAGGCTTCTCTGTCGACCGGCCTTAAATACTCCATATCAAAATGGATATCGCGGAATCCATATTTTTTTGCGGTTTCAACAATGTTATTCAGAAGTTTGTTCTGAACATCCTGATTTGTTAAGATGATTCGGCCGATTTCGTCACTGAAGCCTTCATCATCTAAATTCGTCACTATCATCATTAATGTGACTCTATTGTTTTTGGCGATATTAGGAAAGTCATTTAAGAGCGGCTCATCTAGAGTGCCATCCTTTTGAATGCGGAAGCTGAACGGACCTAGGTAAGTTAAATAAGGCGCTGCTTCCCGTGCACTTTCCACCAGATTAGGACTTACCTGATTTCCGGAAGGTTCAATATAAGCGTTGAATTCTGCTTTTTGTTTTGGACGGTCGGGAATATAAAGTCTGAACCCAATTTGCAGCGGGCTATTAATCGAGATTTGATTTACTTCAGATAATTCCTTTGGAGTTGAACCGTATCTTCTGCTGATAGACCACAATGTATCTCCAGGCTGCACCCAATAAAATCGCCCTTTTATCGGAATGACGATTGTCTGGCCGATAACAAGCTGGCCTGGATTGGGAATTTCATTTGTCCGGATGATCTCTTCAGCGGTTGTACTGTAAGCTTGGGCTATCCCGTATAAAGTTTGTCCTTCTCGGACAATATGTATCTGCATATTGATTCCCCTCACTCATTCGTCATAATCTCTCTGTTACATCTTATGAAGGAACAAGCGGGAGCATGTTATATTTTTATTTGGCGGGAATCGCCTATATCTGCCTGAAGGACATTTTTCATCATGCGAAGAGCGTATTCATTGTCATGTTTATCATTTGAAGCAATGCAGTCAGATGGAACGGAGAGTTTATATCCCCGCATATAGGCATCATTAGCGGAAAAAAGAACACAGATGTTTCCGGCTATTCCCGTCAAAATTAGATGCTGCACTTCAAGATTGTCCAGAAGCATGTTTAAGGCAGTTCCATAAAAGGCAGAATGCATGGGTTTGATTAAGAAAAAATCCGTATCATCAGGATAGAGCTGTTCAATGATTGGCCTGCTCAGTTCATTTGTGCATTTTTCAGAAATCTTTTGAAAATCAGCCTGCCATAATTTATAATGATCATTTATATAAATGATGGGACGTTTTTTCTTCTGCATTTTCTTTTTTAATGAGAAAATGTTCTCAGAAACTTGTTTAGCCTCATCAGCCAAAACTTCACCATGCTTAAATTTAAAATTATTAATCATATCAATAATGAGCAGGGCACAGTTATCTTTTTTATCCAAGGCGTCATCTCTCCTTTATAAAGATTAGCTTGTGTCATAATGAAATAATCTATAAGGAGTACATTATGGATAAGGACACGTTATATATGGAACTTGCAATAAAAGAAGCTCTGAAAGCAAAGGCAATCGGCGAAGTTCCAATAGGTGCGGTCATCGTACATAACGATGAAGTAGTTGGATCCGGATACAATCTAAGAGAAAGTGAGCAAAGGTCAATTGCCCATGCAGAAATGATTGCGATTGATCAGGCGTGCGCCTCAATGGGTACTTGGAGACTTGAGGATGCGACGCTTTACGTAACCCTTGAGCCCTGTCCGATGTGTGCAGGGGCAATAGTGCTTTCAAGAGTGAAAAGAGTGGTTTACGGGGCTGCAGATCCGAAAGGCGGATGTGCAGGAACACTGATGAATCTTCTGGATGAAAAAAGATTTAACCACCAGGTTGAAGTAGCTAAAGGAATCCTTGAGGAAGAATGCGGGTTAATGCTCAGCGATTTTTTCAGGGATCTTAGAAAGCAAAAGAAAGCAGAAAAAGCTTCTTCAAAAAATTTACAGTAGTTGGATATTGCATTTTTTTCGAAAAGCTTATATACTAGGTTATGCGTCGTACTAAACGGCGCACCTTAACTAGGTATCAATTTTGCCGTGCTAAGCGGGGAGGTAGCGGTGCCCTGTACTCGCAATCCGCTCTAGCGAGGCCGAATCCCTTTCCCGAGGTTAGCTGTCTGTAGGGCCTGCCTTAAGTAAGTGGTGTTGACGTCTGGGTCCTGCGCAATGGGAATCCATGAACCATGTCAGGTCCGGAAGGAAGCAGCATTAAGTGGAACCTCTCATGTGCCGCAGGGTTGCCTGGGCCGAGCTAACTGCTTAAGTAACGCTTATGGACACTAATCGACGGAAGGTGCACGGCAGTTTAATTTATAATGAACAAACCCATCCTCTTGCAGGGTGGGTTTTTTATTTGTTTAGGAATTTATAAAATTCAAAAGGCTGCGGGGGTAAAATAAAGGTATCCTCGTCCAGATCCTGCACTTAGATCCCCGTTCAGAACGAATCAGACCAGGATGCCTGCGCTTTTGATCTTTGCAAAAAAGGCTGTCTGAAATTAGTCCTTGTCTCCTTTGTAAAATACTAATTCCTTAAGGTATAATAGAAGGGATGAATTTGAAGGAGGGCGTTATGTGAGTTACCAAGCTTTATACCGTGTTTGGCGGCCGCAGCAATTTCATGATGTCGTAGGTCAAGAACATATTACAAGAACGCTTCAAAATGCCCTGCTGCAAGAAAAATTCTCGCATGCCTATCTTTTTTCCGGACCAAGAGGAACTGGAAAAACTAGTGCTGCCAAGATTTTTGCGAAAACAGTCAATTGTGAAAAAGCTCCGGTTGCAGAACCGTGCAATGAATGTTCTGCTTGCCTTGGCATCACAGATGGTTCCATTTCCGATGTGATTGAAATAGATGCTGCTTCAAATAATGGAGTAGATGAAATACGGGATATACGTGATAAAGTAAAATATGCGCCGTCTTCGGTGAGCTATAAAGTTTATATCGTTGATGAAGTGCACATGCTCTCCATAGGAGCGTTCAATGCCTTGTTAAAAACGCTTGAAGAACCGCCTAAGCATGTCATCTTTATATTAGCCACTACAGAACCTCACAAAATACCGCTGACGATTATCTCCAGGTGCCAGAGATTCGATTTTAAACGAATAACAGCGGCAGCTATTGTCGGGAGAATGCAGGAAATCATTGAAGATCAGGAGATAGAAGCAGATACTGCTGCGCTTCAGGTCATTGCAAGTGCAGCGGACGGCGGTATGCGTGATGCCCTGAGTTTGCTCGATCAGGCTATTTCCTTCAGTGATGAAACTGTGACATTAGACGATGCACTGCTGATAACGGGATCAGTCTCACAGGCGATGATAGGTGAATTAATCCATGCTATGTTCAATAAAGACGTATCTGTAGCTCTGCAGGCTTTAGATGAGCTGATGAATCAGGGAAAGGATGCATCGAAACTTGTAGAAGACTTTATCTACTATTACAGAGATCTGCTGCTGTATCAAACGGCGCCGCAGCTTGAGGAAGTATTAGAGCGGGTTACAGTTGATGAACTGTTTGTGGAATTATCTAAACAGATGCCTCCCGATACAATCTACCATGCTATAGATGTCCTGAACAAAAGCCAGCAGGAAATGAAATGGACAAATCACCCCCGTATATTCCTTGAGGTGGCAATTGTAAAGCTATCCGAGCATGAGGCAAAAGCTGTTCAATCTGGCCAAAGTGAAAACCATGCTGAGCTTGAAGCGACAGTGAAGAAACTTGCAAATGAATTAGAACTCCTGAAAAAACAGGGAGTCACAATCAGCGGACAGCAAGCGCCGCAAAATGAACAAAAGGCGCCAAAAGCCGTCCGAAGCGGGTACAAGGTGCCTGCAGGCCGGATTCAGGAAATCCTGAAAGACGCAACGAAACAAAACCTGGCAGCCATAAAGAGCCGCTGGGGAGAGCTGCTTGATTATCTGCGCAGGCAAAACAAAGTATCTCATGCAGCGCTTCTGACAGACAGTGAACCGGTAGCTGCATCAGAAACTGCTTTTGTGTTAAAGTTTAAATATGAAATCCATTGTAAAATGGTAGCGGACAACAACAATCAGGTTCGCAGCAATATGGAAGCCATTCTTTTAGAATTAACGGGACGAAACATGGAAATGGTTGGCGTTCCAGAACAAGAATGGGGTAAAATAAGAGAAGATTACATACGTGATCAGCGTCAGAATGATGACGGCGATTCCCCTGAAGAAGACGAAGATCCGCTCATAGCTGAAGCAAAAAAACTAGTGGGTACAGATCTCATTGAAATAAAAGATTAATATTGGAGGAGATTTATTATGAACCGTGGCGGAATGGGCAACATGCAAAAAATGATGAAACAAATGCAGAAAATGCAGAAAGACATGGCCAAAGCACAAGAAGAACTGGCTGAAAAAACAATCGAAGGAACAGCTGGCGGCGGTATGGTTGTTGTTACAATTAATGGAAATAAAGAAGTGGTTGATGTAAACATTAAAGAGGAAGTTGTAGATCCGGAAGATATCGATATGCTTCAAGATTTAGTTCTTGCTGCTACAAATGACGCTCTGAAGAAAATGGATGAGCTCACAAACGATACAATGGGTAAATTTACAAAAGGCATGAACTTGCCAGGCATGTTCTAGGAGGAATGGAATGCATTATCCTGAACCGATATCAAAGCTGATTGACAGCTTTATGAAACTGCCAGGAATTGGCCCGAAGACGGCCGTTCGTCTGGCTTTTTTTGTACTGAATATGAAAGAAGACGTTGTGCTGGATTTTGCAAAGGCCTTGGTCAATGCCAAAAGAAATCTTACGTACTGTTCTGTATGCGGTCATATTACAGATCAGGATCCCTGCTATATATGTGAAGACCAAAGAAGAGATAAAACCGTCATTTGTGTCGTTCAGGACCCAAAAGACGTTATCGCAATGGAAAAAATGAAAGAGTATTCAGGGCTGTATCATGTGCTTCAAGGAGCAATCTCACCGATGGATGGTATCGGACCTGAGGATATCAAGATTCCTGAACTGCTGAAAAGGCTTCAAGACGACACAGTGCAGGAAATCATACTCGCTACCAATCCTAACATTGAAGGTGAAGCAACCGCGATGTATATCTCCAGACTTTTAAAGCCGACAGGGATCAAAATGACGCGAATAGCACATGGGCTTCCTGTAGGCGGAGATCTGGAATATGCGGATGAAGTAACTTTATCAAAAGCTCTGGAAGGAAGACGGGAGCTTTAATATCGGGATGCCGGAGAGGGGAAGTATCTTTGTTTTTTCGCAGAAAAGGCTGGCTTAGAAAAGAATATGATCAGCTGCTGGTTGATGACCTCCTTTTTATGAAAGATGAATGGAATCGGCAAAAACAGCTTGTTGATAAAAGTGTGGAGCCGTCTCCTGAAATACTGTATGAATTAAAAGTGGCTCAATCAAAATATTTCTTCTTATTAAGAGAAGCAAAAAAGAGAAATATTACGATCGGCAGAAAATAGCTTGTTCTATTTTCACCAGGCTTTCATAGATATTTAGAAAGTAATGATGAAAGTGAGTGGTGGAATGGAACCCGTCTACGTTTTTTCCATTCTCGGAGGAATCATAATCCTGCTGCTTGTTGCAGGCGCCCCGCTCAAGTCAATGCGCTGGGCTGGCCAAGTGCTTGTGAAAGTTGTAATAGGTGCATTATTTTTATTTTTCATTAATGCATTTGGTACAAGCATAGGCCTGCACATCCCCATTAATCTGACGACTGCGGGTATTTCTGGATTGCTTGGTTTGCCGGGTGTTGCTGCATTAATTATTATAAAAATGGTTATCTTATCTTAGAACAGGCGGCTTGTTTCGCTTGTTCTAATTTTTTTGTTGACACGTTTTGTAGCGGGTGGTATATTAATAGACGTCGCTGATGACGTTAAATAAAACTTTTCAAAAAAGTTGTTGACGGAACAGAGAGATAAATGGTATATTAAAGGGGTCGCTTCGAGAGAATGCGACACAATAAGTTCTTTGAAAACTAAACAAAACCAAAAGCGTACCAAACGTTTTAATTTTTTGAAGTCAGCAACAAATTGAGTCACAAATTTTCTTCGGAGAGTTTGATCCTGGCTCAGGACGAACGCTGGCGGCGTGCCTAATACATGCAAGTCGAGCGGACCTCTTCGGAGGTCAGCGGCGGACGGGTGAGTAACACGTGGGCAACCTGCCTGTAAGACTGGGATAACTCCGGGAAACCGGAGCTAATACCGGATAGTATCTTGAACCGCATGGTTCAAGTTGGAAAGACGGTTTCGGCTGTCACTTACAGATGGGCCCGCGGCGCATTAGCTAGTTGGTGAGGTAATGGCTCACCAAGGCAACGATGCGTAGCCGACCTGAGAGGGTGATCGGCCACACTGGGACTGAGACACGGCCCAGACTCCTACGGGAGGCAGCAGTAGGGAATCTTCCGCAATGGACGAAAGTCTGACGGAGCAACGCCGCGTGAGTGATGAAGGTTTTCGGATCGTAAAACTCTGTTGTTAGGGAAGAACAAGTGCGAGAGTAACTGCTCGCACCTTGACGGTACCTAACCAGAAAGCCACGGCTAACTACGTGCCAGCAGCCGCGGTAATACGTAGGTGGCAAGCGTTGTCCGGAATTATTGGGCGTAAAGCGCGCGCAGGCGGTTTCTTAAGTCTGATGTGAAAGCCCCCGGCTCAACCGGGGAGGGTCATTGGAAACTGGGAAACTTGAGTGCAGAAGAGGAGAGTGGAATTCCACGTGTAGCGGTGAAATGCGTAGAGATGTGGAGGAACACCAGTGGCGAAGGCGACTCTCTGGTCTGTAACTGACGCTGAGGCGCGAAAGCGTGGGGAGCGAACAGGATTAGATACCCTGGTAGTCCACGCCGTAAACGATGAGTGCTAAGTGTTAGAGGGTTTCCGCCCTTTAGTGCTGCAGCTAACGCATTAAGCACTCCGCCTGGGGAGTACGGTCGCAAGACTGAAACTCAAAGGAATTGACGGGGGCCCGCACAAGCGGTGGAGCATGTGGTTTAATTCGAAGCAACGCGAAGAACCTTACCAGGTCTTGACATCCTTTGCCACTTCTAGAGATAGAAGGTTCCCCTTCGGGGGACAAAGTGACAGGTGGTGCATGGTTGTCGTCAGCTCGTGTCGTGAGATGTTGGGTTAAGTCCCGCAACGAGCGCAACCCTTGATCTTAGTTGCCAGCATTCAGTTGGGCACTCTAAGGTGACTGCCGGTGACAAACCGGAGGAAGGTGGGGATGACGTCAAATCATCATGCCCCTTATGACCTGGGCTACACACGTGCTACAATGGATGGTACAAAGGGCTGCGAGACCGCGAGGTTTAGCCAATCCCATAAAACCATTCTCAGTTCGGATTGCAGGCTGCAACTCGCCTGCATGAAGCTGGAATCGCTAGTAATCGCGGATCAGCATGCCGCGGTGAATACGTTCCCGGGCCTTGTACACACCGCCCGTCACACCACGAGAGTTTGCAACACCCGAAGTCGGTGGGGTAACCGCAAGGAGCCAGCCGCCTAAGGTGGGGTAGATGATTGGGGTGAAGTCGTAACAAGGTAGCCGTATCGGAAGGTGCGGCTGGATCACCTCCTTTCTAAGGAAGATATGAGGACGCTTTTGGTTTTTGTTTAGTTTTGAGAGAACTTTGTTCCCTCTAAGTGAATAGCGAGTTTACTTTAGTAGTAAGCGAGGAATCATTTGCGCGTACTTTTTTGTACGTCAAAAATATTCTTTTATTCACACTTGTGAGATGGGCCTATAGCTCAGCTGGTTAGAGCGCACGCCTGATAAGCGTGAGGTCGATGGTTCGAGTCCATTTAGGCCCACCATCTCTTAAATTCATATGGGGCCTTAGCTCAGCTGGGAGAGCGCCTGCCTTGCACGCAGGAGGTCAGCGGTTCGATCCCGCTAGGCTCCACCAAGAAGTTGTTCTTTGAAAACTAGATAACGTAATTGATAACAAGTAATTCACTGAGATTTACGCTTACCATAATTAGTGATTTTCTAGACATTTATGTCTAAACAAACAACGAAATGCGAAACACATCTTATGATGCGGTTGACCATTTAGGTTAAGTTATGAAGGGCGCACGGTGGATGCCTTGGCACTAGGAGCCGATGAAGGACGGGACTAACACCGATATGCTTTGGGGAGCTGTAAGTAAGCTTTGATCCAGAGATTTCCGAATGGGGAAACCCACTGTTCGTAATGGAACAGTATCTTTATCTGAATACATAGGATAATGAAGGCAGACCCGGGGAACTGAAACATCTAAGTACCCGGAGGAAGAGAAAGCAAACGCGATTTCCCAAGTAGCGGCGAGCGAAACGGAATTAGCCCAAACCAAGAGGCTTGCCTCTTGGGGTTGTAGGACACTCTATACGGAGTTACAAAGGAACGGGGTAGATGAAGCGACCTGGAAAGGTCCGTCAGAGAAGGTAATAACCCTGTAGTCGAAACTTCGTTCCCTCCAGAGTGGATCCTGAGTACGGCGGGACACGAGAAATCCCGTCGGAAGCAGGGAGGACCATCTCCCAAGGCTAAATACTCCCTAGTGACCGATAGTGAACCAGTACCGTGAGGGAAAGGTGAAAAGCACCCCGGAAGGGGAGTGAAAAGATCCTGAAACCGTGTGCTTACAAGTAGTCAGAGCCCGTTAATGGGTGATGGCGTGCCTTTTGTAGAATGAACCGGCGAGTTACGATCCCGTGCAAGGTTAAGTTGATGAGACGGAGCCGCAGCGAAAGCGAGTCTGAATAGGGCGTTTTAGTACGTGGTCGTAGACCCGAAACCAGGTGATCTACCCATGTCCAGGGTGAAGTTCAGGTAACACTGAATGGAGGCCCGAACCCACGCACGTTGAAAAGTGCGGGGATGAGGTGTGGGTAGCGGAGAAATTCCAATCGAACCTGGAGATAGCTGGTTCTCTCCGAAATAGCTTTAGGGCTAGCCTCAAGTATGAGAGTCTTGGAGGTAGAGCACTGATTGGACTAGGGGCCCTCATCGGGTTACCGAATTCAGTCAAACTCCGAATGCCAAAGACTTGCTCCTTGGGAGTCAGACTGCGAGTGATAAGATCCGTAGTCAAGAGGGAAACAGCCCAGACCACCAGCTAAGGTCCCAAAGTATACGTTAAGTGGAAAAGGATGTGGAGTTGCTTAGACAACCAGGATGTTGGCTTAGAAGCAGCCACCATTTAAAGAGTGCGTAATAGCTCACTGGTCGAGTGACTCTGCGCCGAAAATGTACCGGGGCTAAACGTATCACCGAAGCTGTGGACTGTTCTTACGAACAGTGGTAGGAGAGCGTTCTAAGGGCGTTGAAGCTAGACCGTAAGGACTGGTGGAGCGCTTAGAAGTGAGAATGCCGGTATGAGTAGCGAAAGAGGGGTGAGAATCCCCTCCACCGAATGCCTAAGGTTTCCTGAGGAAGGCTCGTCCGCTCAGGGTTAGTCGGGACCTAAGCCGAGGCCGAAAGGCGTAGGCGATGGACAACAGGTTGATATTCCTGTACCACCTCCTCACCATTTGAGCAATGGGGGGACGCAGGAGGATAGGGCAAGCGCGCTGTTGGATATGCGCGTCCAAGCAGTTAGGCTGAGAAGTAGGCAAATCCGCTTCTCACATAAGGCTGAGCTGTGATGGCGAGGGAAATTTAGTACCGAAGTTCCTGATTCCACACTGCCAAGAAAAGCCTCTAGCGAGGTGAGAGGTGCCCGTACCGCAAACCGACACAGGTAGGCGAGGAGAGAATCCTAAGGTGAGCGAGAGAACTCTCGTTAAGGAACTCGGCAAAATGACCCCGTAACTTCGGGAGAAGGGGTGCTTTTTAGGGTTCATAGCCCTGAAAAGCCGCAGTGAATAGGCCCAGGCGACTGTTTAGCAAAAACACAGGTCTCTGCGAAGCCGCAAGGCGAAGTATAGGGGCTGACGCCTGCCCGGTGCTGGAAGGTTAAGAGGAGAGGTTAGCGCAAGCGAAGCTTTGAATTGAAGCCCCAGTAAACGGCGGCCGTAACTATAACGGTCCTAAGGTAGCGAAATTCCTTGTCGGGTAAGTTCCGACCCGCACGAAAGGCGTAACGATCTGGGCACTGTCTCAACGAGAGACTCGGTGAAATTATAGTACCTGTGAAGATGCAGGTTACCCGCGACAGGACGGAAAGACCCCGTGGAGCTTTACTGTAGCCTGATATTGAATTTTGGTACAGCTTGTACAGGATAGGTAGGAGCCTTGGAAGCCGGAGCGCCAGCTTCGGTGGAGGCATTGGTGGGATACTACCCTTGCTGTATTGAAATTCTAACCCACAGCCCTGATCGGGCTGGGAGACAGTGTCAGGTGGGCAGTTTGACTGGGGCGGTCGCCTCCTAAAATGTAACGGAGGCGCCCAAAGGTTCCCTCAGAATGGTTGGAAATCATTCGCAGAGTGTAAAGGCACAAGGGAGCTTGACTGCGAGACCTACAAGTCGAGCAGGGACGAAAGTCGGGCTTAGTGATCCGGTGGTTCCGCATGGAAGGGCCATCGCTCAACGGATAAAAGCTACCCCGGGGATAACAGGCTTATCTCCCCCAAGAGTCCACATCGACGGGGAGGTTTGGCACCTCGATGTCGGCTCATCGCATCCTGGGGCTGTAGTCGGTCCCAAGGGTTGGGCTGTTCGCCCATTAAAGCGGTACGCGAGCTGGGTTCAGAACGTCGTGAGACAGTTCGGTCCCTATCCGTCGTGGGCGCAGGAAATTTGAGAGGAGCTGTCCTTAGTACGAGAGGACCGGGATGGACGCACCGCTGGTGTACCAGTTGTCTTGCCAAAGGCATCGCTGGGTAGCTATGTGCGGAAGGGATAAGTGCTGAAAGCATCTAAGCATGAAGCCCCCCTCAAGATGAGATTTCCCATCACGCAAGTGAGTAAGAACCCTGAAAGATGATCAGGTTGATAGGTCTGAGGTGGAAGCGCGGTGACGTGTGGAGCTGACAGATACTAATCGTTCGAGGACTTAACCACAGTCTAATAAAGTGTAAAACCTGAGTGAAACTTGTTATCATACGTTATTTAGTTTTGAAAGAATAACTCTTTCTAATTGCATATTGTCTGGTGATGATGGCAAAGAGGTCACACCCGTTCCCATGCCGAACACGGAAGTTAAGCTCTTTAGCGCCGATGGTAGTTGGGGGTTTCCCCCTGTGAGAGTAGGACGTTGCCAGGCACGCAAAAAAAAGAACAGCAGAGATGCTGTTCTTTTTTGTATGGAAAAAGAGATAAAATGGCCTTTTTCTTGCTGCCCTTGGTAAATGAATCTTTTAAGAAGCAGACAAAGCAACAGCCAAAACATCAGCTGCCGCCATCTTTAATAAATCGTCTGCCCAGATATTTTTTTGTAGACATACACGATTTATGAACACCATCATACAATTAGAGAGGGTAAGATAATTCGAAATTTTGTATACAAAATTTGATCTGTGGCAAAACTGTTTGTATGGAGGTGGAGAGCATTGAATTCGGAAGACTTAAAGAAACCGGCTGGGGAAACGTGTATTATATGTGATACGGAAAAAGCGAAGGGAATTCATCTCTATACAAGCTTTGTTTGTACAGATTGCGAGATTGATATGATTCAGACAGAAACAGAAGACCCTAAATATAAATATTTTATTGATAAGCTGCGGAGAGTGAAAACGCCGCCGCTCTACTCTTAAGCTGCCTTGTCAGGCAGCTTTTTCTATTGACCTACTACTGATATAATAACGGTAATACATGATAAAGGACGGTTTTTGTTTAGATGGATACTCCACTGTATTCAGCCTTAAAAAGGCATGCGATGAAAAGCCCGGTTTCGTTTCATGTACCCGGGCATAAATATGGAAAGATTTTTTCTCAAGAGGCAAGAGATGATTTTGAAAAGATTTTAAAGTTAGATGCGACGGAGATCACAGGATTGGATGATCTTCATGATCCAGGCGGTCCGATTGCAGAGGCTCAGGAGCTTGCTGCAGCTCTATATAAGGCAGATAAAACATTCTTTTTAGTAAACGGTTCAACTTCAGGAAATATCGCAATGATTATGGCTTGCTGTGAGAGAGATAAGCCGGTTTTAGTCCAGCGGAACAGTCATAAATCCATTATTAATGGAATCAGACTTGCAGGAGCCTGTCCAGTGTTTCTGGCGCCGAAATTTGATGAAGAATTGATGGTGCCTTCTTATGTGCCTCATGAAACCATTGCTGAAGCTATAAATGAATATCCAGATGCATCAGCTTTAATATTAACGAGTCCGAATTATTATGGTCTGGCTTGTGACCTGCAAGGTGCAATAAAGCTTGCCCATGAAAAGAACATCCCTGTTTTGGTGGATGAAGCGCATGGTGCCCATTTTATACTGGGGGATCCTTTCCCGCAATCAGCATTAGAGGCTGGTGCAGATGTTGTTGTGCACTCTGCCCATAAAACATTGCCGGCAATGACAATGGGTTCCTTTTTGCATGTGAATGGCAAATTGGCAAATGTAAACCGTATAGGACACTATCTATCCATTTTACAGAGCAGCAGTCCATCATATCCAATCATGGCCTCATTGGACTTAGCAAGAGCTTATTTACAGGGTTTAACATCTGCAGAGGCAGTTGATTCCATCGCTGACGCAATAAACTCTTTTGAAAATACGATTATGGAAATAGATGAGCTGTGCATTGTCCGTTCCAATGACAGGAAGGCAAGTACAGATCCGCTTAAACTTACGATTAAGTCAACTGCAGGAATGACTGGTTTTGAGCTTCAGAGTCACTTAGAGGCTTCTGGCATCTATACGGAGCTTGCAGACCTCCAGAATGTATTGCTCGTTTTGCCGTTAGCAAGTAAGATCGCGCCTGAATTTGGGTATACCACTATAAAGGGTACTTTCGCTTTAAAAAACGAGCTGAATCCTCTAATGTTCCAAAATGGCACCAGTCCTATCAGTATGCCCCTATCCAATCATCAGTTAAATGGGTATAGTAGAGAGGTTGTATCTTTTAAAGATGCGGCTGGCTTATTAAGCGCAGATGCTGTTATCCCATATCCGCCGGGAATCCCTCTTTTAATGGAGGGAGAAAGAATCACGAAGGAACATATCATCCAAATACAGGTGCTGATTCAAGGCGGTGCGAGGTTTCAGGGAAGCAGGGCACTGACAGAAGAAAAGCTTGCAGTTTATATAAAGAAAAGGTGATTGTAATGAAAGGGATTTTTATCACATTCGAAGGACCTGATGGTGCAGGGAAGACAACCATCCTAAATATGCTGTCAGAGGAATTCAGGGAAAAGGGTATAGAGGCAGTATTCACCCGTGAACCAGGAGGAATCCGGATTGCTGAGCAAATCCGCGAAGTGATTTTAAATAAAGAAAATACAGAAATGGATTCAAGAACAGAGGCTTTACTGTATGCAGCTGCAAGACGCCAGCATATTGTAGAGAAAGTAATTCCTGCCTTAAATGAGGGAAAACTGATTATCTGTGACCGGTTTATTGATAGTTCCTTAGCTTATCAGGGGTTTGCAAGAGAAATAGGTGTAGATGATGTTTATTCTATTAATATGTTTGCGATTGATGGTGTCATGCCTGAGGTTACTTTATACTTTGATATTGAGCCTGAACGCGGTCTGATGAGAATCAGCGGCAATGACGGCAGAGAAGTGAACAGACTGGATCTTGAAAAGATGGACTTTCATTTAAAAGTTCAGCAAGGCTATAAACATTTAATCGATAAATTCCCTGAACGGATAAAAGTTATTAATGCAGATCAGTCTCTTGATGACGTCTATCGGGATGTGAAGGAAGTTTTAATTCCTTATTTAAAGTAAACGCTGATATAATAAGTAACAACAATGTTACAATTACCATAAATGAAACAATGCTTTATCAGGATTAAGCTGTTAAACTATAAGGAGGCATACCTATGAAAATGATTATTGCGGTTGTACAGGATCAGGACAGCAATAAGCTTTCAAGCGCATTGGTTGAACATAATTTCAGAGCAACGAAACTTGCATCGACTGGCGGATTTTTAAAGTCAGGCAATACAACATTCATGATTGGTACGGAAGATGCACGTGTTGAGAAAGCATTGGCCGTTATTAAAGAGAACTGCCAATCAAGAGAACAGCTCGTAGCTCCAGTGTCACCCATGGGCGGAAATGCGGATTCGTATGTACCTTATCCTGTTGAAGTTGAAGTTGGCGGAGCGACAGTCTTTGTGCTTCCGATCGAACAATTCCACCATTTTTAAGGTGTGGGCATAAATGAAGATCAATCAAGAGCTTCGTACGGGATTAGATAAGAGAAACGCCAATCAGAAGACAAATGCCGCCGGATCCAAACCATTTTCAGAAATGGTGCTGAGACAAGAATCCAAGCTGCAGCTGCAGCAATTAAATACATTGATGGCAAATGTTGAAGAGGCTGGCCGGCGTGTTGCGAAATCCCGGAATATGCGGGATCTATCGAGATATAAATCGCTTGTCAGACGATTCGTACAGGAAGCTGTGGACTATGGGCTGAAAGTAAAGAAGTCCGGGACCTGGGACTATAGCGGAAGCACCCGGTCACTGATCACCGTAGAACAACTGGATCAGCATCTTATTGAACTGACGGAAAATCTGCTCAATGAAGATCAGTCATCCATCGACATACTGGCAAAAATAGGTGAAATTAAAGGCCTTTTAATTAACCTCTATACGTAAAGAGTGATAGATATGACGATGAGTACTTGGAATGAGCTGGCCGATTATCAGCCTAAAGTACTAAAGCTGCTGGGCAACAGTCTCGAAAAAAACCGGCTGGCCCATGCATACCTTTTTGAAGGGAAAAAAGGTACAGGAAAAAAAGAAATCAGCCTGCTTCTTGCCAGAAGCTTCTTTTGTGAAAATACCGAAGATTTTAGACCTTGTGAGACATGCAGAAACTGCAAGCGCATCCATTCCGGCAATCATCCGGATGTTCATTTAGTGGAACCGGACGGATTATCGATAAAAAAGTGGCAGATTCAAGATCTCCAGGGAGAATTCACAAAAACCGGCGTTGAATCAAGCAAAAAACTGTACATTATTTCGCATGCTGACAAAATGACGGCAAATGCTGCCAACAGTCTGCTGAAATTTTTAGAAGAACCAAATGCCAATACGATGGCTATTCTGATGACTGAACAAGTGCATCAAATTTTAAATACAATCCTATCAAGGTGCCAAACGCTCACTTTTATGCCACTGCCTACTTCAGCTATTGAGAAAGAGCTGTTAAAGCAGGAGGTATCTCCTAATTTTGCGAAGCTTGCAGCAAGAATGACCAACAATGTTGAAAAAGCACTCGAATTAAGTCGAGATGATTGGTTTGCACAGGCAAGACTTGTAGTGATAAAATTGTATGAAGTGATAGCAAAGCGAAACGGACAGGCATTTGTCCAAGTTCAAACGCAATGGATGCCATTTTTCGCAGAAAAAGAACAGCAGGACATGGGCTATGACTTGCTATTATATTTATATAAAGACATTCTTTCCATCCAAATTGGCAATACGGATCATGTTATCTATCAAGATCTGCTTCCACAGTTAGAACAGCAAGCCATTCAAGTATCCAGACAAAAGGTCCTTGAAAAAATCACTTCTATTTTAGAAGCAAAAAAAAGACTCCAGATGAATGTGAGTCCACAATTACTGATGGAGCAATTGGTTTTATCTTTGCAGGAGGGATAAGATTGTACGATGTAGTGGGTGTCCGCTTTAAAAAAGCGGGTAAAATATATTATTTCGACCCTAATGGGCTTCAAATAGAAAACGCCGATTATGTTATTGTCGAAACGGTAAGAGGCGTAGAGTTCGGCAAAGTAGTAATTCACAAGAAACAAGTTGGCGAGAATGATATTGTCTTGCCTCTTAAAAAGGTTCTTCGTGTGGCTGATGAGAAAGACCGCCTGATCGTAGACGAAAATCATCATGCTGCAAAGGAAGCCTACGAGGTTTGTCAGCAAAAAGTGAACGAGCACAGGCTTGATATGAAACTTGTTGATGTTGAATATACGTTTGACAGAAACAAGGTTATTTTTTACTTCACTGCTGACGGACGAGTTGATTTCAGGGAATTGGTTAAGGATCTCGCTGCCATCTTCAAGACTCGAATTGAGTTAAGACAAATCGGGGTCAGAGATGAGGCGAAAATGCTTGGCGGTATCGGACCCTGCGGAAGAATGCTGTGCTGCTCCACTTTCTTAGGGGATTTCGAACCGGTTTCCATTAAGATGGCCAAGGATCAGAATCTTTCACTGAATCCAACAAAAATCTCAGGGTTATGCGGTAGATTAATGTGCTGCTTAAAATATGAGAATGATGAGTACGAATCTGCTAAAGAACAGCTTCCGGATATTGGAGAATCGATCGGCACTCCAATCGGCATCGGAAAAGTAGTCGGGTTAAATATATTGGAACGGGTATTGCAGGTTGAACTTTCAGAAAAAGACCGCGTGGTTGAATTTACTTGGGAAGAATTAATGAAAGAAGGCGCAGTTCCAATGAAATCCACAGATTAATGAGGTGGAACAAGTGGATAAAAAAGAGATCTTTGAATCTGTAAGCAGTATGGAGGAACAAATCGGCTCTCTGTATCGACAGCTTGGAGAGCTGAAGCATCATTTAGGAGAGCTGCTTGAAGAAAATCATCATTTGCAGCTTGAAAATGATAACCTCCGCAGGCGGCTAAACTCGACTGCTGCGACAGAAAAAAAGAAGCAAAATAAACAGCATACAGATAAACAAGCACTGGATTCAAAGATTGTGGACATTGGAGAGGGATACGACAATCTGGCCCGTCTTTATCAGGAAGGCTTCCATATTTGCAATGTTCATTATGGAAGTGTCCGCAAAGATGGAGACTGCTTGTTTTGTCTTTCCTTTCTTAATAAGAAATAAACTGGCTTTCCTGCTTATGGGAAAGCTTTTTTTATGGAAGAGGAACACTTTGTCAATACTAACAAAAAAGAAAGGATTTTATGATGGTTGATTTAATAGGAGATGAACGTCTCGATTATTTATTGGCAGAAGATTTAAGGATTATTCAAAGTCCGTCTGTTTTTGCCTTTTCATTAGATGCTGTCCTTCTTTCGAAATTCGCATATATGCCGATACAAAAGGGACGGGTCCTTGATTTATGCTCGGGAAATGCAGTTGTGCCCCTGCTTCTATCTACAAGATCCAAAGCAATGATTACAGGAGTTGAAATTCAGGAGAGATTATTTCAAATGGCTGAAAAAAGTGTGGCCTACAATCAGCTTCAGGATCAGATTACCATGATTCATGGAGACTTAAAGGATATGCCTGCAGCACTCGGCCACGGGAAATTCGATGTAATTACGTGCAATCCTCCATATTTTAAAACTCCTAAGAAAGACGAAATGAATCAAAATGAACACCTTGCCATTGCCCGTCATGAAATACTCTGCACACTTGAGGATGTTATTATGGCCAGCGGCAAGCTTTCAAGAATGGGCGGCAAAATAGCGCTTGTTCATCGTCCGGGAAGATTAGTTGAAATTATAGAGCTAATGAAGAAATATAAAATTGAACCTAAGCGGATTCAGCTTGTTTACCCAAAACAGGGAAAAGAAGCGAATACCCTTTTAATAGAAGGAATTAAAGGCGGACAGCCTGATATAAAGATTCTGCCTCCGCTGTTTGTATATGACGAAAACAATGAATACACAAAAGAAGTAAAAGAGATTTTATATGGAGACAAATAGCACTCATTTCTTTTATGTGCTCGAATGCAGGGATGGGAGCTATTATGCAGGCTACACAAATGACCTTGAAGCCCGCATTCAAAAACATAATGCCGGAAAAGGCGCTAAATACACCCGTGCAAGAAAACCAGTATCTTTGCTTTATAACAAGCCGTTTGAAACAAAAAGCGAGGCTCTTAAGGCAGAATATTACTTCAAAAAGCTGTCGAGGAAAAAGAAGGACGAGTTTTTGAAAATGCCTGATGAGGAAAAGGTATGGGGATTTTCGCAGGGAGAGGATGATACAAATGCAGGAACAAAAAAGCTTTAACCAAGATACAGAGTGGGGATCTCTTTACCTGGTCCCAACTCCTATAGGGAATTTAGAAGATATGACGTTTCGCGCAATCAATATTTTAAAAGAGGTTGATGTAATTGCAGCTGAGGATACAAGGGAGTCGAAAAAGCTGTGCAATTACTTTGAAATCGATACTCATCTGATTAGTTACCATGAGCATAATAAGGAATCAAGCGGCCATAAAATTCTTGAGCTGATGAAGCAGGGAAAAAGCGTTGCCTTAGTTAGTGATGCCG
The DNA here is from genome assembly GCF_019933155.2 of Metabacillus dongyingensis. Taxonomy (NCBI): domain Bacteria; kingdom Bacillati; phylum Bacillota; class Bacilli; order Caryophanales; family Bacillaceae; genus Metabacillus; species Metabacillus dongyingensis. The sequence continues at coordinate 49,834 of NZ_CP082944.1, forward strand.
GGATGCCGATTATTTCAGATCCAGGCAGCCAGCTTGTAAATGAAATTTTGGCTGAGAATGGAAAGGTTATACCTCTCCCGGGTGCAAATGCAGCCCTGACGGCTTTAGTAGCATCAGGAATTACCCCTCAGCCATTCTTCTTTTTCGGATTTTTGGAAAGACAGAAAAAAGAGAAGAAAAAGCAGCTGGAAGAATTATCGAAGCGCACAGAAACGATGATTTTTTATGAATCTCCCCATCGGTTAAAGGAAACTCTGGCGGTGATGAGTGAAATATTGGGCAACCGCAGAATATGCTTATCAAGAGAGCTGACCAAACGCTTCGAGGAATTTATCCGGGGAACAATAAAAGACGCTTTAATGTGGTCGGAGGAAAATCAGATTCGCGGTGAGTTTTGTTTAATCGTTGAAGGAAGAGATGAAAAGGACGTGATCACGGAAGAAGAGTGGTGGACCCCCCTTACTCTTGAAGAACATGTCAGTCATTATGTCCGTGAAGGCCATGCTTCAAAAGAAGCAATTAAGCAAGTAGCAAAAGAACGCGGCATACCGAAGCGGGATGTTTATCAGTCCTATCATGTAAATGAATAAAATAAAAAGACCCGACAGCGAGTGTCAGGTCTTTTTTATTTATTTTACTAAATTGCTTTGAATTTCTTTAAGAATTTGTTCTGCACCTTCGCGGCTAAGAACTAATTTTCCGTTGCCTAGAGTGAAGTTATCATCAGATACTTCGCCAGTTACAGCACAAGTCATGTTTGGTTTATATTTTTTAAGGATAATTCTTTCGTCATCCACGTAGATTTCTAATGCGTCTTTTTCTGCGATTCCTAAAGTGCGTCGCAATTCGATTGGAATAACCACACGGCCGAGCTCATCAACTTTACGTACGATTCCTGTAGATTTCATGTTTATGTTCTCCTCCCAATAATAGGTTCTCTATATGTTTTTTCTTAAACTTCGTCATTTTTCGACAAAATCTTCATCCTCATAAGCATAACAGTGTTTCCAATAAACGTCAATCCTCAAATATCCAATAGTTTGTAAAATTAAGTTGGTTTTCCTTGAACCCTTATGCACTAAGCATAATAGGAATATATACCCTTGATAAAAGGAAATTAAACTCATAAAAGGGAATTTTTAATTATACAGTGAATAGTATTAATTCAAAATATTGTTTATTTAATTATAACGATTGTTCGACAAGAATCAACAAAAATAATTCATTAGGAAACATTTGGCATACCAGAGCCATTCATATTATTCTTGTCCTCCTTTGTTTTTTTGTCCATAGAAGGTATATTTTCTTGATATTAAAGGCTAAGATGGTATCATAAAGAGTATAAATAACAATGATTAGTCGCTCTCGTCCATTGGGGCGGGGGCTTTTCTTCTCTAACCCAGAGACAGTCTTCAATACCAGGAGGGAAACGGATGGAAGGTCACAAAAAGTCATTTTATATTACAACACCTATTTACTATCCAAGCGGAAAACTACATATTGGACATGCTTATACAACGGTAGCGGGCGATGCTATGGCCCGTTATAAACGCATGCGCGGTTTTGATGTTATGTATTTAACTGGCACAGATGAACATGGGCAGAAAATTCAGCGCAAGGCTGAAGAAATCGGAGTAACACCTCAAAAATATGTTGATGACATTGTCAGCGGCATTAAAGATCTTTGGAGCAAACTTGATATCTCGTATGATGATTTTATTCGTACAACAGAAGACCGTCATAAAGAAATTGTTGAAAAGGTATTTGCGAAGCTGCTTGAGCAAGGGGATATTTATCTCGATCAATACGAAGGATGGTATTGTACACCTTGTGAATCATTCTTTACAGAAAGACAGCTTGAAAACGGCAACTGTCCTGATTGCGGGCGTCCTGTAGAAAAAGTAAAAGAAGAATCCTACTTCTTCAAGATGAGCAAGTATGCAGATCGTCTTCTGCAGTATTACTCAGAAAATCCGGAATTTATTCAGCCGGAATCACGCAAAAACGAAATGATTAACAACTTCATTAAACCAGGTCTTGAGGACTTGGCAGTATCACGGACGACTTTTGATTGGGGAGTGAAAGTTCCGGGAGATCCAAAGCATGTCATATATGTATGGATTGACGCTCTGTCCAATTATATTACAGCACTCGGATATGGCTCGGAGAACGATGAAAAGTACAATAAATTCTGGCCCGCAGATGTTCATCTAGTAGGAAAAGAAATTGTGCGTTTCCATACAATCTATTGGCCGATTATGCTGATGGCGCTTGATTTGCCGTTGCCGAAAAAAGTGTTTGCACATGGCTGGCTATTGATGAAGGACGGAAAAATGTCCAAATCAAAAGGAAATGTTGTAGATCCAGTTACCCTAATTGACCGCTACGGCCTTGACGCCCTTCGATATTATCTATTAAGAGAGGTACCGTTCGGTTCAGACGGCGTCTTTACACCAGAAGGTTTTATCGAAAGACTGAATTTTGATCTTGCAAATGACCTTGGAAACCTGCTGAATCGTACAATTGCCATGATTCAAAAATATTTTGACGGCGAAATCCCTGCGTACAGCGGACCTAAGACAGACTTTGACGGGGAATTATCAGCTTTCAGCAAAGATACCCTTGTAAAATACGAAGAAGCGATGGAGAAAATGGAATTTTCCATTGCATTGAATGCACTTTGGCAATTCATCAGCAGAACGAATAAATACATTGATGAAACGCAGCCTTGGAATCTTGCAAAGGATGAGGAAAACCGCGAAAAGCTTGGTTCAGTTATGTATCATCTTGCTGAGTCCCTTCGTATTTCAGGAATCCTGCTGAAACCATTCCTTACGAAAACACCTGACAAGATGTTTGAACAGCTTGGCATACAGGAGCCTGCGCTCAAAGAGTGGGCCAGCTTATCAGAATTTGGGCAGCTGCATCAAGTCAAAGTCTCTAAAGGGGTTCCAATTTTCCCTCGTTTAGAAGTAGAGGAAGAGGTTCAATATATTAAAGAGCAAATGCAGGGAACGGCTCCTGCTGCTGAGGAAGAAAAGAAAGAGCAAAAAGCAGATGCATCAGGCGAAATTACGTTTGATGAATTTATGAAAGTTGAAATGCGTGTTGCAGAAGTCATTCATGCAGAACCGGTAAAAAAAGCTGATCGTTTATTAAAGCTGCAGCTTGATCTTGGTTCTGAAAAAAGACAGGTTGTATCAGGAATTGCGAAGAGCTATCAGCCTGAACAGCTTGTCGGAAAGAAAGTCATTTGCATCACGAATCTAAAACCTGTAAAACTGCGCGGAGAACTTTCACAAGGCATGATCCTGGCTGGCGAAGAAGAAGGCACTTTGTCGCTTGCTACTGTCGATTCCAGCCTTCCGAACGGTACGATTATTAAATAAAAAAAGAGAAGAAAGAGGTGTTTCACGTGTAACAATCGGGAATGACGCCTCTTTTTTTCTTTGCTTAAACCCTATGAAAGGATGTCGAAACATGTTATTTGATACACATGCTCATTTAAATGCAATTCAATACAATGATGACTTAGAAGAAGTGATTGAAAGAGCACTTGAAGAAGGGGTAACCCATACGGTTGTAGTCGGCTTTGATACGGAGACCATTACACGTGCTATCGAGCTTGCGGAGAAGTATGATTTTATCTATGCAGCTGTTGGCTGGCATCCAGTCGATGCCATTGATATGAAAGATGAAGACCTCAAGTGGATAAAAGAACTTGCATCACACCCTAAAGTTGTAGCGATTGGCGAGATGGGGCTTGATTATTATTGGGATAAATCTCCGAAGGAAATTCAAAAGGATGTATTCCGCAAGCAAATCGCCCTTGCTAAAGAAGTGCAGCTTCCAATAATTATTCATAATCGGGATGCAACTTCCGATGTTGTTGAAATTCTGCAGGAAGAAAATGCAAGTGAAGTAGGCGGCATAATGCATTGTTTTACAGGAAGTCTTGAAGTGGCGAAACAATGTATGGATATGAATTTTTATATTTCATTTGGCGGGCCGGTTACATTTAAAAATGCTAAAAAACCGAAGGAAGTTGCTGCGCAAATTCCAATGGATCGTCTTTTAATAGAAACTGATTGCCCATACTTAACACCTCATCCGTTTAGAGGAAAACGAAATGAACCGAGCTATGTGAAATATGTAGCAGAGCAAATTGCTGAACTTAGAGAAATGGATTATGCAGAATTTGTTAGACAAACTTCCGACAATGCAAAAAGATTATTCGGCATTTCTCGCTAAAGGAATTTGTAGAATTTTGATAGGGCTTGTCCGAAAGTACAGGTTTTAAAGAGGTTCTACATGTCTCTTTTTCCTCATAGGATATATTTGTCGACAAGAATTGCTTCACTTTTTGATAGTTTTTTAGCATAATAGTGATTACGATTAGAAAAAATTGATAGAAGTGGGTGAGGGTTGACAGCAAGATCGATACTTTATATAATCCTCGGAGGAGAAGGAGGCGTTTTTCATAGTGATAAATAATATGAAAAAGCTGTTATCCGCAAAACTAAGCTTTAACAAGATTGTCCTCGCAATTGTCAGTTTAGTAGTTTTGGGAACGGGTACTGCATTCGCGACATTTGAAGCGTCGAAGAACACAGTTACTGTTTCGCTGAACGGCAAAGACGAGAAGCTCAGGACACACGCACGTACAGTTGATGAATTACTCCAAGATTTAGACATAGATAGAAAACAAGAAGACGAGGTATCCCCATCAGGAGATACTAAGATCAAAAACAATCTAAAAGTTGTTTATGAGGCTTCGAAACCTGTACAGCTTACGGTGGACGATGAGAAAAGGACAATAAGGACAACAGCAAAAACCGTAGAAGAATTTTTGAAAGAACAAAAAATAGCAGTTTCAGAGCACGATAAGATGAATGCTTCGTTGCAAACGAAAATTTCTGATAATCTTAAGCTCAACATTGAGAAAGCCATACAGATCACACTAACAGTTGAAAATAAAAAACAACAAGTATGGTCAACTTCGACTACTGTCGCTGACTTTTTGAAAGACCAAAAGGTACAGGTAAATGAACTTGATAAGGTTGAACCCCAAATTCATGAAACATTGAGTGCAAATGACGCCGTAATAGTCACACGTGTAGAAAAAGTCACCGATGTAGTGGAAGAACCAGTTGCATTTTCAGTTGTAACAAAAAATGATAACAGCATTCCAAAAGGAAAACAGGAAGTTATTAAGCCTGGTACAGAAGGTACTGTTGCGAAACATTTTGAGGTTATGCTTGAAAATGGAAAAGAAGTGTCAAGAAAGCTGATCAAAGAAGAAACGAAAAGTGAAAGTCAGGACCGTGTTGTTGTAATAGGCACAAAAGCTGCACCTAAGCCTGTGAGTACGGCAAGTACTTCAAGCAAGCCTGAAACAGTGTCGCGTTCAAACGATTCTGTTGCAAAAGAGTTTTATGTTACATCAACTGCTTATACCGCTCATTGTAATGGGTGTTCCGGCACGACTGCCACAGGTGTCGATTTAAGAGCAAATCCGAATGCCAAAGTAATCGCGGTAGATCCAAGTGTTATTCCTTTAGGGTCTAAAGTTTATGTAGAAGGTTACGGATATGCCATTGCCTCGGATACAGGCGGCGCAATCAAAGGGAAAAAGATTGATGTTTTCTTCTCTGATAAGGGAGCAGCCTATCGATGGGGAAGAAAGCAAGTTAAAATCAAAGTGTTAAATTGATTCTCTGACAGAGGGTTTAGATCCCTCTGTTTTTTTGCGTTATAATGGGGTACAATTACGTTTCAATAATATAGACGTTTGACTGCTCAGGAAAGTTTCACCTTTTTGGAGGAAAACATGAAAATTAAAGAAATTATTGTTGTTGAAGGAAGAGATGATACAACTGCCATTAAGCGCGCAGTTGATGCCGATACAATTGAAACGAACGGATCTGCAATTGGAGATTCGGTCATTGAACAGATCCGCCTTGCCCAGAAGACGCGGGGTGTCATTATTTTTACAGATCCTGACTTCCCAGGAGAAAAAATACGCAAAACGGTTGCAGAGCAGGTTCCCGGCTGCAAGCATGCTTTTATTACAAAACCTGAAGCCAGACCTAAAAATGGAAAAGGCATCGGAGTTGAGCATGCGTCCATAGAAGCGATCCGAAACGCTCTTAAAGAGATCAAAGAAGAGATGACGGATACAGATCCGATTATTGATAAAGATGATTTGATGACGGCGGGTTTAATAGGCGGTCCAAAAGCGAAGGAGCGGCGTGAAAAACTCGGGGTGCTTTTGAAAATAGGCTATACAAACGGCAAGCAGCTTGAAAAAAGACTGCATATGTTTCAAATTACAAAACAAACTTTTGCACAAGCTATAGAGGAGATTGTTCGGGAGGAGCAGCAAAATGATTAAAGATATCGCAACACCGGTTCGCACGAAAGCTATTTTAGAAAAGTACGGGTTTTCATTCAAGAAAAGTCTTGGACAAAACTTTTTAATTGACCCGAACGTGCTGAACCGTATTGTAGACCATGCAGATGTAACAGATGAAACAGGTGTTATTGAAATCGGTCCGGGGATCGGAGCTTTGACAGAACAGCTTGCCAAAAGGGCGAAAAAGGTTGTTGCATTTGAAATTGATCAGCGCCTCATCCCGATCTTAAAAGACACCTTATCGCCTTATGACAATGTAACAGTCATTCATCAGGACATCCTTTTGGCAAATGTAAAAGAGGTTATGGAAGAACAATTCAAGGACTGCCGCGAAGTGATGGTCGTCGCTAACCTCCCTTACTATGTAACTACTCCAATTATTATGAAACTGCTTGAAGATCATTTGCCTTTGAAAGGGATCGTCGTCATGCTGCAAAAAGAAGTAGCAGATCGAATCGCGGCTTCTCCTTCTTCAAAAGATTATGGTTCACTTTCCATTGCTGTTCAATACTATACAGACGCCAAGACGGTCATGACGGTGCCTAGAACCGTTTTTATGCCCCAGCCTAATGTTGACTCCGCTATTATCCGTCTGCTTCTGCGTGAGGAAGCTAGAGTGGTTATAAAGGATGAAGACTTTTTCTTTAAAATTGTTCGTGCGAGCTTTGCTCAGCGAAGAAAAACACTCCTTAACAATCTGACACATTCTCTTCCAGACGGAAAAGAAAAGAAACCTGATATTGAACAAGCTTTAGAAAAAGCCGGCATCGACGGAAAGAGAAGAGGGGAAACTCTTTCGATTGAAGAATTTGCAGTGCTGAGTGATTTGTTAGTTGAGGATTTTAATGGATAAAGTTCATTTATGAAAAATGGCCCGCAGCGAAAGACAGCTGCGGGCTTTTTATATGGGCATTTTTTGATATGAAGGCAGTGGGAATGAATGGTTTTAATTGCTTAACGTGCCCAAGGCGGTTCTGCTTTTCTATTGTTCAGCTCCACCGCCCAACTCCTCGGCCAGAACGGATTCACCGAAAAAGTCAAACCCGGACTTTTCCGGTGAATCCTTATCTGTCTGTCGGAGCTAAACGGGCGGTTCCGCTTTTCTGGCGGGTCACACTTTTCAATCAGCATCATAGGCTAGAAAAGGATTGTTCTTAGCTTAGGGGTCTAAACGAATTAGACATAGAATGGGCATCACCTTAGGGCCTAACCAGTCCGCGGTGCTCTTTGAAGATCAGTTCCGGGGAATCGGTCATTTGGAGTGAAGAACATGCAAATAAAAATTGGAGATATCGTAGCCCGAAAATCCTATAAGTATGATGTCCTGTTTCGGGTAATAGACCTGAAACAAGCAGAAGATGGAACGTGGGCTGCCATTTTATACGGAGAAGAAGTACGACTGATCGCAGATGCGTTATGTGACGATTTAGCAGTTATTGGAGATCGGGAACGCAATAAAAGGAAAGTGCATGAAAAAGAAATGCTTGAGCAGTCTCTGTACTTATTAAAGCAGGATTACCGCTTATTGCAGGAAAAGCGTGAGTATGGAGCGACGGCAAGCTACAGCCACAATGAGGAGTTTTTTCATTTGCCTGGGAAAGTGCTCCACTTAGATGGCGATCCGCTATACCTGCAAAAGTGTCTGACTCTCTATGAGCGTGTCGGTGTCCCGGTCTTTGGCGTACATGTGAAAGAAACGGAGATGCAGGAGGTTGTAACGGATCTTATTGAAGAATACCGGCCTAATATCCTTGTCATAACAGGTCATGATTCATACTCAAAGCATAAAGGCTCGATTAATGATCTCAATGCCTACCGTCATTCGAAGCATTTCGTTCAAACTGTGCGCAATGCAAGAAAAGCCGTCCCTCATCTAGACCAGCTGGTTATCTTTGCGGGTGCCTGTCAGTCTCACTTTGAATCTTTAATCAGTGCAGGAGCCAATTTTGCGAGCTCGCCATCGCGAGTTAATATTCATGCATTGGATCCAGTGTATATAGTCGCTAAAATAAGTTTTACTCCTTTTATGGAGAGAATTAACGTCTGGGATGTCCTGCGCAATACGCTTACAAGAGAGAAGGGTCTTGGCGGGGTTGAAACAAAAGGTGTCCTCCGTACAGGCATGCCTTATCACAGGCATGAGGATTCCAATTCTTAGGGCTGCTTTCCACTTTGAGAGAGCGGTCTTTTCTTCTGATGGTGAAAAAAAGCGCAGCTTTTATTGGAAAAATGAAAACATTTCCTATCTTTACATAAAAATTAAGAAATAGGTAAAGCCTAGTTTGTAGAGAGAACGTGAATTTTGTTGAAAATATTTTGTTGACAACGAACTTTTATCACTGTTATAATTTAAATTTTATTTGACTTAAAATAGGCTATCGTGTATACTGAAATTAGTGAGGTGGATGCAATGGCAAAAACTTTAGTCGATATCAAAAATTCCCTGGATTCTAATCTTGGAAAGCGGCTTACGCTTAAAGCAAACGGCGGCCGCAGAAAAACGATTGAGCGTTCAGGTGTTCTTACAGAAACATACCCAGCTGTTTTCGTTGTACAACTAGATCAAGATGAAAATGCATTTGAACGTGTATCATACAGTTATGCCGATGTATTAACTGAAACAGTGCAATTAACATTTTTTGAAGATACTTCAGGTTCAGTGGCAGTTGCTGGGCAGTAGACACATGTTTGCTGCTTTTTTTTTTGGTTAAAAATCATTTAATGATTCTTTATTTATTTTGGATAACACTAACGCAAAGCCGCACATACTAATAGTGCCGCTTTTTTTTATGCGGTTAAATCAAGCAGGATTTAGAATCAGACGTAAATTAAAGGGGTGTTCTGTGATGGGAAGACGTCAGGGAATCATGTCCGATGAATTTAAATACGAACTGGCTAAAGACTTGGGGTTTTATGATACGGTAAAAAATGATGGCTGGGGTGCAATCAGATCGCGCGATGCCGGCAACATGGTGAAGAGGGCGATTGAGCTTGCAGAACAGCACCTATCAAGTCAGAATAAATCATAAAGCATAAAAACAGACGGCAAAAGCCGGGGCGATAAGCTCCGGCTTTTTATCACAATAAAAACAGGCTCATTATTTCAAATGTTCCACCAATAAAGTGAAATGTCGAAAACTGCGTTATATTCATTCTATTTGTGGTACAATGTGGATAATTTCAGTTCGTTAAAAGTAGGTGAAAATGTTGCGTATTTTGGAGAAAGCGCCAGCTAAAATCAATCTATCGCTCGATGTCCTTCATAAGAGAACAGATGGTTTTCATGAAGTGAAAATGATCATGACGACCATCGACCTGGCTGATCGCGTCGAACTTGTGGAGCTTGCGTCTGATGAGATCAAAATCATTTCTCATAATCGATTTGTCCCGGATGACCAGCGGAATTTAGCTTATCAGGCTGCTTTATTATTAAAAAAGCGGTGCGGTGTAAGAAAAGGAGTCTCTATAGCCATTACAAAGGTGATTCCTGTGGCTGCCGGCCTGGCAGGGGGCAGCAGTGATGCAGCTGCTACTCTTAGAGGTTTGAACAGGTTATGGAAGCTTGGACTTAGCTTAGATGAGCTAGCAGAGCTTGGAGCCGAGATAGGCTCAGATGTTTCATTCTGTGTCTACGGAGGAACTGCACTGGCTACGGGCCGGGGTGAAAAGATTCAGCATATCGATACTCCGCCTCATTGCTGGGTCGTACTGGCAAAGCCGACGATTGGCGTATCTACTGCTGATGTGTACCGCAATTTAAATTTGAGTGCTGTTACTCACCCAGATGTAGAAGGGATGATTGAAGGAATCAAGGAACAGGATTTTGATCAGATTTGCAGCCTTTTGGGAAATGTGCTGGAAGATGTTACCTTAAAGATGTATCCAGAGGTAGCTAATATTAAAGATCAAATGAAGCGGTTTGGTGCTGATTCTGTGCTGATGAGCGGCAGCGGGCCTACTGTTTTTGGCCTTGTCCGCTATGAATCGAGGCTTCATCGTGTGTATAACGGATTAAGAGGTTTTTGCGATCAGGTATTTGCTGTAAGATTGCTTGGGGAACGGAATAACCTTGATTAAATCCGTATATTAAGTTATATTATCTTTAAAATATTCGGATTTTGGAGGTTATTCCATGAAATTTCGTCGCAGTGGAAGGCTTGTTGATATGACTTATTACTTGCTACAACATCCACATGCACTTGTTCCTTTAACTTTTTTCTCTGATCAGTATCAATCGGCCAAGTCTTCAATCAGTGAAGATTTGACGATTATAAAGCAAACTTTTGAACAGCGTGGCATTGGTTCACTCTTAACCGTGCCGGGCGCAGCCGGCGGAGTTAAATTTATTCCTAAAATCGGGATAAGCGAAGCAAAAGTAATTATTTCTGAACTTTGCAGTTTAATCGCTAAACCTGAACGCCTGCTGCCCGGGGGATATTTATATTTAACAGATATACTCGGAAACCCGACTATGGTGAATCAGATTGGACGTTTATTTGCATCTGTTTTCGCTGACCGCAAAATTGATATTGTCATGACGGTAGCAACAAAAGGGATTCCTGTTGCTTACGCAGTAGCAAATCAGCTTGACGTGCCAGTTGTCATTGTAAGAAGAGACAGCAAGGTAACAGAAGGGCCGACTGTCAGCATCAATTATGTTTCAGGTTCATCAAAGAGAATTCAGACAATGGTTTTATCAAAAAGAAGTCTTAAAGTGGGTTCGAATGTCCTGATTATTGATGACTTTATGAAAGCCGGCGGAACAATAAATGGAATGGTCAGCATGGTAGAAGAGTTTAATGCAAATCTTGCCGGAATTGGCGTGCTGGTTGAATCAGAAGGTGTAGAAGAACGCCTTGTGGATGAATACATATCTGTAGTGAAATTAACAGATGTTGATGTAAAAGAGAAACAAATCGATGTCATGGACGGAAACTTCTTTCGCTTCTTAAACCAAGTAACTTTATAGGGAGAGATTATGATGAGAAAAGTTGATACAAAAAAAGCTCCGGCGGCTATTGGACCTTATTGTCAGGGGATTGTCATTGACCGATTATTCTTCAGTTCGGGTCAAATTCCGCTTACTCCTGAAGGTGAAATGGTGAATGGCTCAATTGAAGAGCAGACACATCAGGTTTTTTCGAATTTAAAAGCTGTGCTTGAAGAAGCGGGTGCCTCTTTACAGACTGTTGTAAAAGCAACTGTATTTTTAAAAGATATGAATACCTTCGCTGCATTCAACGAAGTGTATTCCGAATACTTCAGCGAACATAAACCTGCCCGTTCATGTGTTGAAGTAGCAAGATTGCCTAAAGATGTGCTGGTAGAAATTGAAGTTATTGCTTCTGTTAACTGATCATTTTAGGATGGAGCTTTTGCAAGATGAGCCATTTATGATTAGCTGTATATTTAAAAAAATCATTAATTAATGGCAAAAACACAAGCATCCAGATTAAATGAGCACAATCACCTGATTTTTCAAAATATTTTTCCATTCTTGCAGGAAAAAGAAAAATTCCGTTGAATAACTTAACTAAAGTTTTTCATACAGGAAAAGGTGGTGAACAGAATGGAAGTAACTGACGTAAGATTACGCCGCGTAAACACCGAAGGCCGCATGAGAGCGATTGCATCAATAACGTTGGATCATGAGTTTGTTGTTCATGATATCCGTGTGATTGATGGAAACAATGGACTTTTTGTGGCAATGCCAAGCAAACGCACTCCGGACGGAGAGTTCCGTGATATCGCACATCCAATTAATTCTGGAACTCGCGGGAAAATTCAAGAGGCAGTATTAGCCGAGTATCATCGTTTAGGTGAACTTGAAGTTGAATTTGAGGAAGCAGGCGCTTCTTGATTATATGAAGCACTTTAAAAGTCGGGTAGGACTTAGTCCTATTCGGCTTTTTTTTTTATCAAAACTACTGCTGAAATGATTGAAAGGGCCTTACATATCATGACAATTTTATGAAAAATTATGTACTTTCATATGTTTTCTTGAAATAAGGTGCTATTTGAGATATATTTTTCTATGGATAAAAAGGTATATTGGAGGCCTGAAAATGGATAACCGATACGCAGTAATTTTAGCTGCAGGACAAGGCACTAGAATGAAATCAAAGCTTTATAAAGTGCTGCATCCAGTTGGCGGCAAGCCGATGGTTCAGCATGTTGTTGATGAAGTTTCTAAATTAGAATTAAGCAAAATCGTTGCCATAGTAGGTCACGGAGCGGAAAAAGTACAAGATCAGCTTGGCGAAAGCGTCCAATATGCTGTGCAGGGCGAACAGCTTGGAACGGCACATGCTGTTATGCAGGCAGCAGCTCATTTAGAAGATCAAGAGGGAACGACTATTGTTATCTGCGGAGATACTCCTTTAATAACAGCAGAAACAATGGCATCTTTACTCTCTCATCATTCAGAAATGAAAGCAAAAGGTACAATTCTTACAGCGAAAGCAGAAGATCCTGCCGGTTACGGCCGCGTCGTCAGAAATGCGGAAGGCCACGTTGAAAAAATTGTAGAGCATAAAGATTCAAATGCAGAAGAGCTATTGATCAAGGAGATCAATACAGGCACTTATTGCTTTGACAACCGCGCTCTTTTTGATGCGCTGAAAAAAGTGTCAAATGATAATTCTCAAGGTGAATTTTATCTTCCTGATGTGATTGAAATTCTTAAAACAAACAATGAAATCGTTTCTGCATTCCAGACGGCATCATTCGAAGAGACGCTTGGAGTAAATGATAGAGTAGCTCTTGCGCAAGCTGAGCAGTATATGAAAAAGCGGGTAAACGCCTTTCATATGAAAAACGGGGTTTCCATTATTGATCCTGAGAACACATACATCTCAAGTGATGCTGAAATTGGACGGGACACTGTAATTTACCCCGGCACTGTTATTTCAGGCAATACCGTCATTGGAGAAGATTCTATTATTGGACCTCACACTGAAGTGAAAGACTGCACGGTTGGAGATCGCACAACAATCCGCCAGTCTGTTGCACATGACAGTGAAATCGGTCATGATGTAAATATCGGGCCTTTTGCTCACATCAGACCTGCATCGTCTATTTCGGATGAGGTGAAGATCGGCAACTTTGTTGAAATCAAGAAATCCTCAATGGGCAAAGCAAGCAAAGCTTCTCATTTAAGCTATATTGGCGATGCTGAAGTCGGCGCAGATGTGAATCTTGGCTGCGGATCCATTACTGTCAATTACGACGGCAAGAATAAATTCCTTACAAAGATTGAGGACGGCGCTTTCATAGGCTGCAATTCAAACTTAATTGCACCGGTAACAGTAGGTCAAGGTGCGTATGTTGCGGCAGGTTCGACTATTACAGATGATGTACCAGGCAAGGCGCTTTCTATTGCGCGTGCAAGACAAGTGAATAAAGATGGATATGTGAAGTAAAGAGTGCACAAGAAATCATGCTTCTCAATATTATAAAACCTAGTGGAGGTCTCCTTTAAATATGTCTAATCGTTATGCAGATTCTAATTTAAAGATTTTTACATTAAACTCGAACACAGCTTTAGCTGAAGAGATTGCAGATGAAGTTGGTGTTGATTTAGGTAAATGTTCGGTAACTCGTTTTAGTGATGGAGAAGTTCAAATTAACATTGAAGAAAGTATCCGCGGCTGTGACGTTTTCGTTATTCAATCAACGAGCGCGCCAGTTAATGAACACTTGATGGAAGTATTGATCATGATTGATGCGCTTAAGCGAGCATCTGCTAAAACAATCAATATTGTTATGCCTTATTATGGCTATGCACGTCAAGACCGCAAAGCGCGCGCTCGTGAGCCGATTACTGCTAAGCTTGTTGCGAACTTGCTTGAAACGGCTGGCGCAGACCGCGTCATCACTCTTGATCTGCATGCTCCGCAAATTCAGGGATTCTTTGATATCTTAATTGACCATCTCATGGGTGTGCCGATTCTTTCAGAGTACTTCCTTGAAAAAGACTTAAAGGACATCGTTATTGTTTCGCCTGACCACGGCGGGGTAACACGTGCCCGCAAGCTTGCAGACCGTTTGAAAGCGCCGATTGCGATCATCGACAAACGCCGTCCGAGACCGAATGTAGCTGAAGTAATGAACATTGTAGGTAACATTGAAGGCAAAACAGCTATCCTAATTGATGATATAATTGATACAGCCGGAACGATTACACTTGCTGCTAACGCATTAGTGGAAAACGGGGCAACAGAAGTATATGCTTGCTGTACTCATCCTGTTTTATCAGGACCTGCGATCGAGCGTATCCAAAACTCAAATATTAAAGAATTAGTTGTAACGAATTCAATTAATTTGGGTGAAGAGAAGAAAATCAGCAAGCTGAAACAGCTATCAGTTGCTCCACTAATTGGTGAAGCCATTATCCGAGTTCATGAAGAGCAATCTGTCAGCACTCTTTTTGATTAATGCATTTGAAAAACACCCTCGTGCCTTTTAGGCCCTGAGGGTGTTTTTGTGTTATAAAATCGTTAAGAAACTTTATATGGAAAGAAAAATGTTTAGATGCTGGCAATAATGGGAATTAAATAAGACATAACTTATCGTTAGGAAGGTGTTTTGGACTATGACAACATTAAAGGTACAAGAACGAACAGTATTTACAAGCTCAGCAAGAAGAAAGGTTCGTGAACAGGGACAAGTTCCTGCTGTCATTTATGGAAAGTCAACGGATACAAAATCAATCTCCTTAGATAGCATTGAATTAATTAAAACGCTGCGTGAAGAAGGGCGCAACGCCATTATAAAGCTTGATTTAGATGGAAAATCACATTCGGTTATGCTGTATGAAATGCAGACAGACCCGCTCAAAAACGAAATCATTCATGCGGACTTTCATGTCGTTAACCTTAAAGAAGACGTTGTCGTTGAGGTTCCGATTACGCTGACAGGCGATGCAGCAGGGGTAAAAGACGGCGGAGTGCTTCAGCAGCCAATGTATCAGGCATCAATTACAGCTAAGCCTGGTGATATCCCTCAGTCCATTGAGGTCGATATTTCAGAGCTTGGCGTCAACGATACACTGATGATTAAAGATGTTAAGGTTTCAGGGAAGTACACATTCAATCATGAAGAAGATGAAGTTGTCGCTTCTATTCTGCCTCCGAAGCAAGAAGAAGAAATTGACAGCGGCGAGCAGCAAGAAGGCGGCGAACCAGAACGTGTTGAGGGCAGAGAGAACAACGAAGATTCCTCTGAAGACAATAAACAATCATAATTTACAGAACGTAGCCATTTAATGGCTGCGTTTTTTATGGTATTGTTTAAATAGAGAAAAAGATACTAAAATTAGGGTGATGATAGGTAATTGGGATAACTCTGCTCCAATCCGCATCATCCTTTTTGAACATAATTGAGCGAGTATGGCTAAGGTATACACTATTGGTTAGCTTAGTTGTACCACTTCTAGAATAAAGGCAGGTACGAGAATGAAACTATTCATTGGACTTGGGAATCCAGGGAAGCAATATGAGGATACACGGCACAATGTCGGCTTTATGGCGATTGACGAACTATCAAAGCGATTGAACATTCCTCTTGATCGTTCAAAGTTTAACGGAATCTTCGGAATCGGTCATGTTTCAGGCGAGAAAATCATATTATTAAAACCACTTACATATATGAACCTTTCAGGTGAATGCATCAGGCCCTTGATGGACTATTATGAAATCGAGGATAAAGACATTGCTGTCATTTACGATGATCTTGATTTACCCGCTGGAAAAGTGCGTCTGAGAATGAAGGGCAGTGCGGGAGGCCATAACGGAATCAAATCAATGATTACGCATTTAAACACCCAGGAATTTAATCGTGTGCGAATTGGAATCGACCGTCCGGCTGGCGGCATGAGTGTTTCAAATTATGTTTTGGGCTCATTTGGGAAAGAAGAACAGCCGAGCATAAAAGACGCGATTGCAATCTCTGCAGATGCATGTGAAAGCTTTATTACAGAGCCGTTTTTACAGGTGATGAACAAATATAACTAAAGAGTATAAGCGAGCTCCTGAAGGTTCATACTAGAGTTAAAAACCTTTTCAGGAGGGGCTTTTAAGTGGCGCTACATTATAAATGCCGTCATTGCGGCGTAAATGTTGGAACAATTGACAGCGTTTCAGTATACAGTGAACAATTGGGATTCCATCACCTGTCGCAGGAAGAGAGACAAGAAATGATATCATACGAGTCGAATGGCGATATACTTGTAAAAACCATTTGCGAGGATTGTCAGGAAGCATTAGAGAGAAATCCTGATTATCATCAGCTGCAGCGTTTTATTCAATAGGAAAAGCTTTGGTGACGAAAGGAACCAAGGCATTTTTCCGTTAAATCCAGTAACTGAGCTTATTGCGCAGGAGCCGTGTTATTTGGCCCCTGTGCTCTGCTTCTAATAGAGAGATCGACATCCGCCTTTCTATCACTAACAAAAGGGGAGGTTTTAGCCTTTGCAAAGTTTGCAGCATTACTTTTATGATAATGACGATTTTCAGACGATTATTGAAGGAGTTCATGGAGGCCTGAAAGAACAGCTCGTAGCAGGCTTATCCGGCTCTGCAAGGTCTGTCTTTACATCTTCACTTTATCAGCATTCAAAAAAACCGATTTTAATGATTACCCATAATCTGTTTCAGGCCCAGAAGATTTATGAAGACCTGGCCAACCTTCTCGGGGATCAGGTCCTTCTTTATCCTGTAAACGAATTAATTGCTTCTGAGCTTGCTGTAGCAAGCCCTGAGTTAAAAGCACAGAGAATGGAAGTCCTGAATCAATTATCTCAAAATAAAAGAAGAATTATTGTTGCTCCGGTCGCAGCGCTCAGAAGGTTCTTGCCGCCGAAGGAAGCTTGGCTTGAAAATCAGTTTCATTTAAAGCTTGGGCAAGATTTAGATCTTGAAAAAACAATGGCATCTTTAATTACGATGGGGTATGAAAGAGCCGGAATGGTTTCTGCTCCAGGAGAGTTCAGTTTAAGAGGCGGGATTATGGATATCTATCCTCTTACCGAAGAATACCCGATTCGGATTGAATTGTTTGATACAGAGATTGATTCGATCCGCTCTTTTAACAGCGAAGATCAGCGTTCAATTGCTAAGCTTAAAGAAGTTCATATCGGTCCTGCAGAGGAACTCGTTGTTGATCAAAGCAGAATCACTGCATGTATACAGAAGCTGGAAAGTGGTTTAGCCTACAGTTTGAAGCGGCTGAAAGATGAAAAACAAAAAGAGATTCTGGCAGAGAATATCGGCTATGAGCTTGAACAATTAAGAAACGGCCAATTTAATCAGGAAATGTTTAAATATCTTTCATACTTTTATGCCAAGCCTGCTAGTTTACTAGATTATTTTCATGAGCAGACCATTGTCGTCATGGATGAAGTCAGCAGAATTCAGGAAATGTACGAAAATCTTGAAAAAGAAGAGGCTGACTGGTATACGAGCCTGCTTGAGCACGGAAAAATTGTGAATGATGTTCAGATGTCACATAAATATACAGATGTTTTAACAAAAACAAAGCATCCGCTTGTCTATCTATCCTTATTTTTGCGTCATGTCCCGCATACAAGTCCTCAGAATATCTTAAATGTCTCATGTAAGCAGATGCAGAATTTTCATGGGCAAATGAATGTGCTGAAAAGTGAAATTGATAGATGGAAAAAAGCAAAATTCTCTGTTGTATTTCTTGGTGCTACAGAAGAGAGAGTCAAAAAGCTTGAGGGTGTGCTGGCTGATTATGAGATTACAGCTGCTTTTTTGAAAAAAAATGAAGCGCCAAAGCTTGGCAATCTCTACATTATGGAAGGCGATCTTCAAACGGGGTTTGAACTCCCGCTGCAAAAGCTTGCCGTTATTACAGAGGAAGAACTTTTTAAAAAGAGAGTGAAAAAACAGCCAAGAAGCCAGAAAATATCAAATGCAGAAAGAATCAAGAGCTATTCGGAACTTCAAGTCGGAGATCATGTTGTTCATGTGAATCACGGGATCGGTAAATACTTGGGCATAGAAACCCTTGTAATTAATGGCGTGCACAAAGATTATCTGCATATCCGCTATCATGGCAGCGACAAATTGTATGTCCCAGTTGAACAAATTGATCTGATCCAGAAGTATGTAGGTTCAGAGGGAAAAGAGCCAAAAATCTACAAGCTTGGCGGCAGTGACTGGAAGCGGGTTAAGAAGAAAGTTGAATCCTCTGTCCAGGATATAGCAGATGACTTAATCAAGCTTTATGCCGAGAGGGAAGCAAGTGTAGGCTATGGGTTTTCGCCTGATGGCGAGATGCAGCGCGAGTTTGAATCGATTTTTCCATACCAGGAAACAGAGGATCAGCTCCGCTCCATTCATGAAATCAAGCTTGATATGGAAAGAGAACGGCCGATGGACCGGCTTCTTTGCGGTGATGTGGGCTATGGTAAAACAGAGGTTGCAATCCGTGCTGCATTTAAAGCTATTGCTGATGGTAAGCAGGTCGCCCTTCTGGTTCCAACGACCATCCTTGCACAGCAGCATTTTGAAACAGTCCGGGAGAGGTTTCAGGATTACCCGATTAATATAGGCTTGCTAAGCCGCTTTAGATCAAGAAAAGAAATGAACGAAACAGTAAAAGGTCTGAAAAGCGGCACTGTTGACATGGTAATAGGGACACACCGACTATTATCTAAAGATGTTACGTACAAAGAGCTGGGCCTATTAATTATTGATGAAGAGCAGCGCTTTGGTGTTACACATAAAGAGAAAATTAAACAAATGAAGGCAAACATTGATGTCCTGACTTTAACAGCTACACCAATACCGCGTACGCTCCATATGTCAATGCTTGGAGTCCGCGATTTGTCTGTTATCGAAACACCGCCTGAGAACCGGTTCCCTGTACAGACATATGTCGTCGAATATAATGGCGGGTTCGTCCGTGAAGCAATTGAAAGAGAACTTGCAAGGGGCGGCCAAGTCTACTTTTTATACAACCGCGTAGACGATATAGACCGTAAAGCAGATGAAATATCTATGCTTGTACCTGATGCACGTGTGACATATGCTCATGGAAAAATGTCCGAGAATGAACTGGAATCAACGATGCTTAATTTCCTTGATGGGCAATTTGATGTGCTTGTCAGTACGACAATCATTGAAACTGGGGTTGATATTCCAAATGTAAATACGCTGATCGTCCATGATGCCGATAAGATGGGTCTCTCTCAGCTCTATCAGCTAAGAGGCCGTGTCGGACGTTCCAGCCGAATTGCGTATGCTTACTTTACGTACCGAAAAGACAAAGTGCTGACTGAAGTAGCGGAAAAACGTCTGCAGGCAATTAAAGAGTTTACAGAACTGGGTTCGGGCTTCAAAATTGCGATGCGCGACCTTTCGATTCGCGGAGCAGGGAATCTGCTTGGTGCACAGCAGCACGGATTCATCGATTCTGTTGGTTTTGATCTTTATTCTCAAATGCTGAAAGAAGCAATTGAGGAACGAAGAGAAGACGGCCCGAAAGAGAAACCGTTCCAGGTTGAAATTGATCTTGAAGTGGATGCTTACTTGCCGGAAGAGTACATTTCAGACGGCAGACAGAAGATTGACATCTATAAACGATTCAGAGCTGTTGCTTCTTTAGCTGATTTAGAAGAGCTGCAGGAAGAAATTGTCGACAGATTCGGGGATTATCCTGCAGAGGTTGGCTATCTTCTGCAGATTGCAAAACTTAAAGTTTTTGCTGTCCAGGAGAAGGTAGATATGATCAAGCAGGAAAAAGACTCAGTAGCCCTTTTCGTCAGTGAGGATGCGAGCAGGCTGGTCGACGGACAGAAGCTGTTTGATCTGAGCAACAAATACGGCAGAGCCGTCGGTCTGGGAATGGACGGAAAAAGGCTTAAAATCACCATCCAGACAAAAGGAGTTATTGCTGATAAATGGCTGAAGATTGCATCAGAGCTTTTAAATGGTTTAGGCTCGGTAAAAAAAGTAGAGATTTCTGCTAACTGAGTTTAATACCCGTTCTTTTTGTCTAAGCTGAAAAGAAAATACTGCCTATTCAAGAAAATTTCACTGTGTTTGTGTATATTGCGTGTTTTAGTGAAGGATACTATCCCTAAGCAATGGTGATTGTTGCAAAAAGAAGCTCACTTTAGCTGGAGCAAACAATCATCAAGTACACAATCATCAAGTGAAAGTGAGGCAGCATTAGATGAAAGCAACTGGTATAGTACGTCGTATTGATGATTTAGGCCGTGTGGTGATCCCCAAGGAAATTCGCAGAACCCTGCGCATCAGAGAAGGAGATCCGCTTGAAATCTTCGTCGATCGAGACGGAGAAGTGATATTGAAAAAGTATTCACCAATAAGCGAGCTTGGCGATTTTGCAAAGGAATATGCTGATGCTTTATATGACAGCCTTGGACATCCCGTGCTGATATGTGACCGTGACACATACATAGCAGTTTCAGGAGGCTCTAAAAAGGAATACATGAACAAAAATATAAGCGAACAGGTAGAAAAAGCAATGGAAGAACGCAGCTCTGTGCTTAACACAGAAGGCGGGAATATCCAATTGATAGATGGAACAAGCGAAGAGCTTAAATCCTTCACAGTTGGACCGATTGTTGCAAATGGAGATCCTATCGGTGCTGTTGTTATCTTTTCAAAGGATCAGGCAGTAGGAGAAGTAGAGCATAAAGCAGTAGAAACGGCAGCTGGGTTTTTGGCGCGCCAAATGGAACAGTAGTCATTATTTATATATTGTTTTATCCGGGCAGCGATTTTTGCTGCCTTTTCCTATTGAATGCACTTATATAGTCACAGAACGGATTTAATGGCGAATCCTAATCTGTCTGCCTGCGTTAAACGGGCGCTTCCGCTTTTCTGAAGATGGAGCTGCTTACATGTTGTGGTATAATAGGCACGTTCAGCTTAAAATTGGAAGGAGAATTGGGCGATGAACGTCCGTTCTGATACATCAGCAAATCTCTTTCTGCAAGGTGCCTTTGTACTGACACTTGCGGGACTGATTATAAAGATAATGAGCGCTGCTTACAGAGTGCCCTATCAAAATATTGTTGGAGACATAGGGTTTTACATATACCAGCAGGTTTATCCTTTTTACGGGATTGCCATTATGCTTGCTACAACCGGATTTCCGGTCATTATTTCAAAATTAATCATCGAATTTGGAGACAGAGAAAACGATACTTCGATTTTTTCTATAGTAAAGATTTCATTTTTGTTCTTAATTGCAGTTTGTACATTATTCTTTTTATGCCTCTATTTTGGGGCAGAGTACATTTCGGAAATCATGGGGGACACAGAGCTTGCCCCGCTGCTTAAAATTATTTCATTTTCTTTTCTGCTGCTTCCCTTTATATCTATTGCGAGGGGTTATTTTCAAGGATCTGATAATATGCTTCCAACTGCTCTCTCCCAAGTGACAGAACAAGGGATCCGAGTTATAACGATCCTTTTCTTTTCATATATTCTGATTCAAAATGGATACTCCCTATATGAAGCGGGCGAAGGGGCTTTATTCGGCTCATTGACAGGGGGGCTTGCTGCTGCTGCAGTTTTATCCGTATTTTTGGCAAGAGACAAAAGAAGAGGTTCGCCTTTTCAAACAAGGAAATCATCCATTCACATAAAAACAATCGTTAAGTATTTATTAATTAATACAATGACCATTTGCATCACAAGCTTAATGCTGATTTTCATCCAATTGATTGATGCGATGCAGCTATATTCGGCGCTTCGCTCTAACGGAATCGAAATGTCCGCTGCTAAAGCTCTGAAAGGCATATATGACAGGGGTCAGCCCTTAATCCAGATTGGGACTGTCGCAGCAACATCCTTTTCCTTATCATTAGTTCCGCTTATCTCATATGCGAAAAAGAATCATGAAGCTTACGTGATAGCAGATAAAATAAAAAGTTCCATGAAAATCTGCACAGTAGTCGGAACGGGTGCAGCAGCAGGACTGATTATGATTATGGAGCCGACAAACATCATGCTGTACCGGGATGCTTCAGGAACGAAAGTACTGGCTGTTTTAAGCGTTTCAGTCATTTTTACTTCCTATGCCCTGACACTTTCTGCGATCTTGCAAGGGCTAAGCTTCACTTTTTTTCCTGCAGCTGCAGTTCTGATTGGAACCTCAGTTAAACTTGGTTTAAACATTCTTTTGGTTCCGACGATGAATACGGAGGGAGCAGCTGTTGCAACAATTGCTGCATATGCAGTGATCAGCCTTCTGAATGCCTGTTATTTGAAAGTGAAAGGTTACATGCTGATCAGCTTGATGGATCTTCTCAAAACTGCCGCTGCTGCAGGTCTGATGATTGCGGTGCTTTTCCTTTATATGTCGGTCTTTGATCAATATTGGGCGGACTATGACCGTTTGGCGGCTGCACTAGGATCATTAACGGGTGCTTTAACAGGAGCGGTCATCTATCTAATGGCCATTTTAAAACTATCTATTTTTACAAAAAATGAACTAGCGGCATTTCCGGGCGGAAAAAAGCTTGAGAAGTTTTTAAAATAAATGAAACGGGGTATGGAATGATGACAAAAAAGATTACAGTTGTAGGACTTGGGGGCTCAGATGCCAGTCATCTGCCGCTTGGAGTTTATCGTAAACTTACATCAGCCTCCCACTTGTTTTTAAGAACAAAAGAACATCCTGTGGTCGATGAACTGAGGGCAGAACTGCCGGATTTCAGGACATTTGACCACCTTTACGAAGAGAATGACAAGTTCGGTGATGTTTACGCTGAAATTGAACTGGAGCTATACAAGGAAGCTGAAGATAAAGAGATTATTTATGCTGTTCCCGGACATCCTCTTGTTGCAGAGCAGACGGTGCAATTGCTTCTTCAAAATGGCGGACAGAGAGGCTATGAGATCCATATAGCTGGAGGTCAAAGCTTTTTAGATGCTACGTTTACTGCGCTTCAAATCGATCCGATTGATGGGTTTCAAATGGTTGACGGTCTGACGATGAAGAGAGAACAGTTAAATTTCAGACAGCATTTGATTATATGCCAGGTATATGACCAAATGGTTGCTTCTGAAGTGAAATTAACTCTGATGGAAGATTTGCCTGATGACTATGAGGTTAAGATTATTACGGCGGCAGGCAGCAGTGAGCAAAAGATCGTAAAGGTACCCCTTTTTGAGCTTGACCGGGTTACGTCGGTTAACAACTTAACAAGTGTGTATGTACCTCCTGTAGAAGATGAGAGCATTCTGAATCATCAATTTTCAGCACTGCGAGCGGTGATTGCGGAGCTTCGAGGGCCAAATGGGTGCCCGTGGGATTTAAAGCAGACCCATCAGTCCCTGAAAAAATATTTAATTGAGGAATGCTACGAGTTAATAGAGGCCATTGACGAAGAAGATGATGAACATGTGGTTGAAGAGCTTGGAGATGTTCTGCTTCAGGTCATGCTGCATTCTCAAATTGGCTCAGACGATGGCATGTTTTCCGTTGATGATGTCATTAGAACATTAACAGAAAAAATGATCCGCAGACATCCTCATGTTTTTTCAACTGCTGTTGTTAGCGGAACAGACGAAGTCCTGTCGAACTGGCAGGAGATTAAACGTGCAGAGAAAGGATCAGGTAAAAAAGAGTCCTTATTGAAATCCATTGCCGGATCACTCCCTGCATTATCTAAGGCCTACCATATTCAAAAGAAGGCTGCTAAAGTCGGTTTTGACTGGGATCATGCTGAGTCAGCATGGGAAAAGGTTCAGGAAGAGATGCAGGAATTCAAGGCTGAAACAGCAGAAAATCATGCTGATCAAACAAAGATCCTGGCGGAGTTTGGGGACATCCTCTTTGCACTGGTCAACATCGGCAGATTTTACGGAGTTGAACCTGAGGAAGCCTTATCGGCAACCAATCAGAAATTTAAAAGACGATTCGAATATATTGAAAAAAAGGCAGATGAACTAAACCTAAACCTGGAACAAATGTCTCTTGAAGAAATGGATTCTTACTGGGATGAAGCGAAAAGCAAAGGGCTATGAAGGGGTGCTTAAAAGATGAGACTAGATAAATTTTTGAAGGTTTCGAGACTGATTAAAAGAAGAACACTTGCAAAAGAAGTGTCCGACCAAGGCAGAATAACGGTTAATGGCACAGTTGCAAAAGCAAGCTCTATTGTAAAATTGGGTGATGAGCTTGCCATTCGATTTGGGCAAAAACGCATCATCGTAAAAATTGAAAACCTGCAGGATTCTTCTAAAAAAGAGGATGCAGCGGGTATGTATTCACTTGTAAAAGAAGAAAAAATCAGCGAAGAATAGAATTTGATATCATGTGAGGGCTTGTTCTATTTCGCATTCTTGGCTCATAGAAATAGGTAAGAATATTTCTTAGAAGAATGCGGGGGTTGGCAATGAATCAATATTATGATAATCAATCACAGCCTAAGGGAACGATCCAGGAGCATGATGTTATTATGAGAGGCCGTAAACTGCTCGATATTACAGGCGTAACACATGTAGAAAGCTTTGATAATGAAGAATTTCTGCTTGAGACGGTGATGGGTGCTCTTGCTATCCGCGGAGAAAATCTCCAAATGAAAAATTTGGACGTAGATAAAGGGATCGTCTCAATAAAAGGAAGAATTTTTGATCTCGTCTATCTGGATGAGCATCAGACGGAGAAAGCTAAAGGACTCTTTAGCAAGTTATTTAAATGACGCTCTCCACTCAATTCCTGACGATGCTTTCCATGGTTTGTTCAGGCTGTTTTATTGGCGCTTCACTTGATACTTACGGCCGCTTTCTTATGCGGCCGAGAAGAGCCAAATGGGTTGTATTCATAAATGACATCTTATTTTGGCTCGTTCAGGGCCTCCTTTTATTTTATATTCTCCTGAATGTGAATGAAGGAGAATTCCGCATATACATACTGCTTGCCCTGCTGTGCGGATATGCGGCATATCAAAGCTTGATAAAAGGGATTTACTTAGCGCTTCTGGAATTCATTATTAAGTGTGCAGTAGGCATTTATAAGACGATGCTGAAGATGGGGAATTTCTTTTTAATTAAGCCTATTGTTGGCATTTTTAATTTATTGACAGCAATTATAAGCGGACTTGTCATTTTTTTGTGGAACTTGTTAAAATGGATGGCAAGAGTGGTTTATGCTATCGCAAAGGTACTGTTATCTCCTGTTTTTTGGATTTTAAAAGGATTGTGGAAACTGATTCCATTGTCCATCAGGAACTTTTTTTACAGGTTTTTCAAAAAAACGGCAGGACTTTATGAGAAAATCAAGAATAAGAGTGGTAACTTATGGATTTCGTGGAAAAAGAAGAAATAAAGGAGGCTAATGAATGAGTCTCGCTAAAGACCGGAAAATTACGCAGCTTCAATCACAGTATATGCAGCAGCAGGAGCGGAAAGATCAGATATTAAAAAGGCGAAAACGCGGATTGATCAGACGGTTGACATTATTTGGATTGATTGCGGCGGTAACTTCTGTTATCGTATTAACGACTCTCATATCTCAATCCAGTGCCATTAATGAGAAGGTTCATCAAAAGAAAGAACTTCAAACTCAATTAACGGAGCTCCAAAAAGATGAAAAGGTATTAGAGGAAGAAATCGTAAAGTTGAATGATGATGAGTATATTGCTAAAATTGCTCGTCGGGACTATTTTTTATCTGAAGACAATGAGATTATCTTCACGTTGCCAAAAAAAGATAAAGAGTAGTGTTGTTGACACTTGATTTTTGGATTATGTATAATTAAATAAATGAGTTTTTTATGTTTATTAAGGAGGAGCATTTTTTTTATGTCGATAGAAGTTGGCAGCAAGTTACAGGGTAAGGTAACGGGCATTACAAATTTCGGAGCGTTCGTAGAGCTTTCGGGTGGCACTACAGGACTCGTCCACATCAGTGAAGTTGCTGATAATTATGTGAAAGATATTAACGATCACTTAAAAGTCGGTGACGAGGTAACCGTTAAAGTCATCAATGTAGAGAAAGACGGAAAAATTGGCTTGTCAATTAAAAAGGCAATTGATCGTCCTGAGCGCCCAGAACGTTCAGAACGCCCGAATCGCTCAGACCGTCCAAACCGCTCAGATCGTCCAAGAGGCAGAACGAATACAAATGAATTCCGCCCTAAAGAGAATTTTGAGCAAAAAATGAGCAGATTCTTAAAAGACAGTGAGGATCGCTTATCATCACTTAAACGCAATACAGAATCAAAGCGCGGCGGTCGCGGAGCAAGAAGAGGTTAACTTGCTGCTATCTGATATAAATGCTGAAAACGGCAGAGAAAGTACATGAGAATGTGCTTTCTTTTTTTTATGGAAAAAAGAA
This sequence comes from Metabacillus dongyingensis, assembly GCF_019933155.2. Taxonomy (NCBI): domain Bacteria; kingdom Bacillati; phylum Bacillota; class Bacilli; order Caryophanales; family Bacillaceae; genus Metabacillus; species Metabacillus dongyingensis. The sequence goes on from NZ_CP082944.1 coordinate 76,594, forward strand.
TAGAATAAATAAATGGGCTGTTTTTGCTGATAAACAATTCTGCTGCTTGCAGGGTTGAGTGGTCAGTCTGTTTTTTGTTTTTTCACTGCCGAAGCGTTTATGCGGTTCTGCATATCATTATCACCCCAAAATGAGTGAACGATTTTTCATAATTAGACCCCATTTATTCCGACATTGTTTACTGAATATTTCAACTTTCTTTTTTTTGTTGACGAAAGTCGAAATCCTTTGTATTATATATCTTGTGCCTTATAACATTTGGCAGTTAAAATGGCGGTGTAGCTCAGCTGGCTAGAGCGTACGGTTCATACCCGTGAGGTCGTGGGTTCGACTCCCTCCGCCGCTACCATTTTTTCTGGCCCGTTGGTCAAGCGGTTAAGACACCGCCCTTTCACGGCGGTAACACGGGTTCGAATCCCGTACGGGTCATCGTGATGAAAACCCTGATTTTCCTTAATGGAAAGTCAGGGTTTTTTTGTGTTTTATTATGAAAATAAAAAGCTTTTTCGGGCATTTTGTCGCTATTCAAAAAAACAGTCGAACGTTTCTTGGGATAAGCTTCCTTCTTTTGACAAAATCTTTTTTTTGCCTTCGATATAATAACCACATCATTAAAAAGTGGGGGAATGAAAATATGGAAAAGGTAGAAAGAAGGGTTATCGAGCCGATTACGGAAGTGAATCTTGAGAGGACGCATCAATGGTTTAATCGTTCAGTTCATCGTTTTGGGACAAGACTGCAGCTGCTCTTTTTGCATAAAGGTCTTCTTTATGTGCTGATCGGCTTTCTGCTGGGAAGAGCACTCATTTTAACTGAAGTTCTTCCTTTTGCACTGCCGTTCTTTGGCGCTGTCCTCTTAATGAAAAAAGATAAAGCGCTATTCTCCTCGCTTGCTCTGATCGCAGGAGCTGTCACGATATCGTGGCAGACCTCTCTATTTGTCACTGCCTCTATTCTTATCTTTCTGATCATGAAAAAATTAACCTCTCTTATCTATAAAGATAAAATGAAAGCATTGCCGTTTGTTGTTTTCCTTTCGATGATGCTGACTAGAATCGGCTACTTTTATCTTCAGGATTCACTTACATTGTACGATTATATGATGGCAGGGGTTGAGTCAGGACTTGCTTTTATTCTGACACTTATTTTTCTGCAGAGCTTGCCTCTTATATCAGCCAGGAAGTACAAGCAGTCTCTTAAGATAGAAGAAATCATATGCATAATGATTCTGCTTGCTTCCGTGCTGACCGGTTTTGTTGGGGTCTCATACCAGGAGCTTCAGGCAGAGCATATTTTATCGAGATACATTGTCCTGCTGTTTGCTTTTATCGGCGGATCGAGCATTGGCTGCACAGTAGGTGTTGTAACCGGCTTAATTTTGAGTCTTGCCAATGTCGGAAACCTCTACCAAATGAGCCTCCTTGCCTTCTCGGGTCTGCTTGGAGGGCTCTTAAAAGAAGGCCAGAAATTTGGGGCAGCCATTGGTCTTTTAATCGGATCTCTGCTGATTTCCCTTTACGGAGAAGGGTCAAACGACCTGATAAAAAACTTATCAGAATCACTCATTGCCATTGGGTTATTTCTATTAACACCAAAGGCAATTACAAATAAATTAGCTAAGCATATTCCCGGAACAAACGAACATACACAGGAACAGCAGCAGTATGTAAGAAAAATCAGGGACGTAACGGCCCATCGGGTAGATCAATTCTCTCAAGTATTTCATGCACTTTCAGAAAGCTTTGTCACATTCTATGAAAAAAGCGAAGAGTCAGAAGATCAAAGGGGGACCGATTTGTTTTTAAGCACCATAACTGAAAAAACGTGTCAGACCTGTTTCAAAAAAGAAAGGTGCTGGGTGCAGAACTTTGATACAACCTATGACTTTATGAAGACTATTATGCATGAAAGCAAAGAAAACACGTATCATGGTAACCGGAAATTAAAAAAGGAATTTGAGAGATATTGTTCAAAACCGAAAAAAGTAGAGGAGGCTATTGAACAGGAAATTAATTATTACGACGCTAATGAAAAGTTAAAAGAGCAGGTGCAGGAGAGCAGAAGGCTTGTAGCGGAACAGCTGATGGGAGTTTCGCAGGTCATGGAGGATTTTGCAAAGGAAATAAAGCGTGAACGAGAAAATCATTTTGTTCAGGAAGAACAAATTCTTGAGGCACTTCAAAGCTTCGGGATTGAAATTGGCCACGTAGATATATATAGCCTGGAGCAGGGAAATGTTGATATCGAGATGAGTATTCCATTTTGCAATGGACACGGGGAGTGCGAGAAGATCATCGCACCAATGCTCTCTGATATTCTGGAAGAGTCAGTGATTGTCAAACATGAAGAATGCTCGAGCTATCCGAACGGATATTGTCACGTATCCTTCGGTTCTTCGAGAACATATAGAGTTGATTCCGGTGTGGCTCACGCGGCAAAAGGAGGAGGTCTTGTTTCAGGAGACAGCTATTCAACGATTGAACTCGGTTTTGGAAAATACGCCATTGCAATCAGTGACGGCATGGGAAATGGAGTGAGAGCCCATTTTGAGAGCAATGAGACCATAAAGCTGCTTCAAAAGATTCTGCAGTCCGGAATTGAAGAAAAAGTTGCGATTAAGACAATAAATTCCATTTTATCCTTAAGAACAACAGATGAAATATTTTCAACGCTCGATCTGGCTATTGTTGATCTGCAGGATGCAAGCTGCAAATTTTTAAAGATTGGATCCACACCAAGCTTTATTAAACGCGGCGATCAAATCATGAAAATTCAAGCCAGCAATTTGCCAATGGGAATTATTGAGGAATTTGATGTTGATGTCGTTGGAGAGCAGCTGAAGGCGGGAGATCTTCTGATCATGATGAGTGATGGAATTTTCGAAGGGCCAAAGCATGTGGAGAATCATGATTTGTGGATGAAGAGAAAAATAAAAGAATTGGAGACAATGGATCCGCAAGAGGTGGCAGATTTAATTATGGAGGAGGTTATCCGTACGAGAGCAGGAAAGATTGAGGATGATATGACGGTGGTTGTAGCCAAAATCGATCATAATACTCCTAAATGGGCTTCTATTCCAACGTCCAAACATTACAAAAAACAGAATGTGATGTAGAAGAATCACCCTTTAAATAAGCCCCTTCTAAAGTATAAAACTCTTATTTCATGGCGAGGATGGTAGTACATTATTTCCTTGGTGATAAGAGGATATTAGGAGGGGACTAAAATGAATAAGGGAAAATTAAAACAAATTCTGCTTATAACCGACGGCTGCTCCAATCACGGTGAAGATCCGATTGCGATGGCGGCTCTGGCAAAAGAACAAGGCATTTCAGTAAATGTAATCGGAATCGTTGAAGAAAATGTGATTGATCAGGAGGCGATCGATGAGATTGAAGGGATTGCTATGTCGGGCGGAGGTGTAAGCCAGATTGTCTATGCTCATCAGCTCTCTCAAACGGTGCAAATGGTTACAAGGCAAGCGATGACTCAAACTCTGCAAGGGGTGGTCAATTCTGAACTTCAGCAAATCCTCGGGAAGAAAGTGACAATGGAGGAGCTTTCGCCTGAAAAACGGGGAGAGGTGATGGAAGTAGTCGATGAGCTTGGAGAAACGATCGGTATGGAGATTTTAATATTAGTAGATATGAGCGGAAGCATGAAGCCGAAACTGCCGACTGTAAAAGAATCACTTTTGGATTTATCTATCAGCTTGAATTCGAGAATAGGGGAAAATCAATTTTCAGTGTCTGTATTTCCTGGGAAAAAGGATGAAGTTGAAACCATTTTGGAATGGACACCGAAACTTGAATCGCTCTCCTCTATTTTTCCTAAACTTACAACTGGCGGCATTACCCCGACCGGACCGGCTATTCGTGATGGCATCCATTCGTTTAAGAAAAAGCGTTCTTTAAGGAGTTTGCTCTCAGATGATGAACAATACTTCAACGAATCAAACATGTAAAGCTGCACCAGGCACCATTATTAAGGGAAAGTGGCATCATCAGCAGTACCGGATATTGAAACCCCTTGGTCAGGGTGCTACAGGGATTGTCTATTTAGCGGAGGGAAAACATGGACTTTCAGCACTTAAAGTAAGTGAGAACAGCATGTCCATTACTTCTGAAGTGAATGTCCTTAAACACTTTTCAAAGGTCCAGGGGAATTCCCTTGGGCCTGCTTTAATTGATGTAGATGATTGGATGAATCCCAGAACCCAAACACAAGTTCCTTTTTATGTAATGGAATATATTAAAGGAAAGCAATATCTTGATTTTATCCAGAACAATGGCAACGAATGGATTGGTGTATTAATAATTCAGCTTCTCTCAAATCTGCATGAGCTCCATCAGGCAGGCTGGGTTTTCGGCGACTTGAAACCGGAGAATCTGATTGTGGCTGACAGGCCGGTGCAGCTGAGGTTTATAGATGTTGGAGGAACAACGCTTAAGGGCAGGTCAATAAAAGAGTTTACCGATTTTTTTGATAGAGGATACTGGGGACTTGGGACCCGCAAGGCGGAGGCGGAGTATGATCTATTTGCAGCTGCTATGATCGTGATCAATTCTGTTTATCCTAAACGGTTTAAAAAGCAGGGAGACGGAAACGGTCAGCTAAATGCTGTTATTCAGTCAAATCCTTACTTGCGGCAGCATTCTGCCGTTTTAAATAATGCCATCTTGGGAAAATACAAGTATGCTTCTGAAATGAAACAGGATTTCCTGCAGTCTCTTTATCCTAAGACGAGCAGAAAGCCCCCTGCCGCAGCAAGACAGTCTGCTCCAAACCATCAGCAGAAAAAAACGCGGGTGCAGGTTAAAAAGAAGAACAAAGTAAGCGGATGGATCGAAACCGTGATGATTATTGCTGCTTTATGCATTATCTATTCGTTCTATGTTTATCACTATCTCCTGTAAATTTGATAAATATGTGAACGGGGGACTTCTTTTTTGCAGACGCCAAAGCATAAGTGATAGTATTAATGTGCACTCATTATAGAATGTACTGTTCTCGGACAGGATGCGTTTTAGAAAAAAATTATTAAATCATGCTATAAAAGAGGAATGCCATGCTAGAACGTTTCCGGACTTTTCTTAATGTTAACGATATAAAAGATGCAACCGTTGTGATTGGGGTTTCAGGCGGACCTGATTCGCTTGCCCTGCTTCATTTATTTATGAGGTTTCAGCAAGCTTATCAGCTTAGAATCATTGCTGCTCATGTGGATCATATGTTTAGAGGTCGACAGTCTGAAGAAGAAATGGAATTTGTTAAGCACTATTGCCGTTCGAATGGGGTTCCGTGTGAAGCTGTTCAGCTGAACGTGTCTGATTTCGCCAGGAAGCACCCGGAAATGAGTGCTCAGAATGCAGCCAGAGAATGCCGCTACACTTTCTACAGCAAAGTAATGGAAAAGTATGAGGGAAAGTTTTTGGCTTTAGGGCATCATGGAGATGATCAGGTTGAGACCATTTTAATGAGAATGACTAGAGGCGGAATGGGTGCTTCTATTGCGGGAATTCCTGAAATGCGTGATTTTGACAGCGGGAAAATCATTCGTCCTTTTTTATCTTTTACAAAAGATCAAATTCTTACCTACTGTCATGAACACAAGCTGTCTCCGCGATTTGATCCAAGCAACGAGAAGCAGGACTATACAAGAAATCGCTTCCGCAAACATGTATTGCCGTTTCTTAAGGAAGAAAACCCTAAAGTTCATGAGAGATTTCAGTTTTTCAGCAGAACATTTAGAGAAGATGAGCAGTTCTTACAGGAATTAACGAAAGAAAAATTGAATACAGTATTGAAAAGGAAAAAGAACGAAATCGAATTGAATATTGAAATGTTTAAAACCCTGCCTATGCCTTTACAAAGAAGAGGTATTCAACTAATATTAAACTATCTTTACGAAGATATTCCATCTTCCCTTTCTTCTATACATATAGAGAGTCTTCAGTCTTTACTCTCGCAAAAACATCCTTCCGGTTCACTTGATTACCCAGACGGTCTAAAAGTAATCAAATCCTATCAAACGTGTTTGTTTACTTTTGAACAAAACACAGACCAGTCATATGAGATGCAAGTGCAGATACCTTCACGCACTTCCCTCCCAAACGGGTATATCATAACTTGTGAAATTTCGGACAGGAGTCCTGATGATCTGTCAGGGAACCATGTGTTCGTCATGCCATATTCTTCTTTGAACAAACCCTTGCTTATCCGCACAAGAAGGCAAGGTGATAAAATCAAACTGAAAGGCATGAACGGTACGAAAAAAGTAAAAGATATATTTATTGATGCTAAAGTACCGATCAATAAGAGAAACAGCTGGCCTGTTTTAGAAGATGGCAGCGGTAATATCCTCTGGCTTCCCGGCCTTAAGAAATCTTCATTTGAAGAATACGGGTTATCCGAGGGTGATTGTGTTGTACTGGAATATAAAGAGCAATGATTTTGTAGGGGGCAACTTGTAATGAAGCAGGATATCGAAAAAGTATTAATCACAGAAGAAGAGATCAGTGTCAAAGTAAAAGCATTGGGCAAAGCGCTAACAGAAGAATATAAAGACCGCTTTCCGCTCGCAATTGGTGTTTTAAAGGGTGCAATGCCTTTTATGGCGGATCTGCTGAAGAACATCGATACATACTTGGAAATGGACTTTATGGATGTTTCGAGTTATGGTACATCTACGGTCTCTTCCGGTGAAGTTAAGATTCTTAAGGATTTGGATACTTCAGTTGAAGGCAGAGACATTCTAATCATTGAAGATATCATCGACAGCGGTTTAACACTAAGCTACTTAGTAGAGCTTTTCCGTTACCGTAAAGCAAAAACAATCAGCATTGTGACTTTGCTTGATAAACCGACTGGACGCAAAGCTGATATCCAGGCAGATTATGTATGCTTTGAAGTTCCGGATGCATTTGTAGTCGGCTATGGTTTAGATTACATTGAACGCTACCGCAATCTTCCGTACATCGGCGTGCTGAAGCCTGAAATTTATCAAAATAAGTAACAATGGATTTTGTCAAGTATACAAATGGCTAATTAGTTGTATTGCCATGATTTTCTATGATACTATTTAAAATAGCTGTGTTTACTGTGGGAGGAGGTAAGGAATGAATCGGATCTTCCGTAATACCATATTTTATTTATTAATCTTTTTAGTGGTTATTGGAGTCGTCAGTTTTTTCCAAGGAAACAATACAAAAACTGAACCATTAACTTACAGTAAATTCATTTCCGAACTTGAGGCTGGAGATGTTGAAGAAATAACGATACAGCCGCTGCGTGGGGTTTATGAAGTTAAAGGTAAGTTAACTGATTATAAAGAAGATGAGTTATTTGTAACTCATGTATTAAGCGACAAAGCATTAGACCGTGTGGATGCTGCTGCTCAGGGGAAAACGAGCGTTAAGTTCGTACCTGCAGAAGAAACCAGCGGATGGGTAACGTTCTTTACATCCATCATTCCTTTTGTCATTATCTTCATTCTTTTCTTCTTCTTGCTCAACCAGGCTCAGGGCGGCGGAAGCCGTGTCATGAACTTTGGCAAAAGCAAAGCCAAGCTTTACAGCGAAGAAAAGAAAAAGGTCAGATTTAAAGACGTTGCAGGTGCAGATGAAGAGAAGCAGGAGCTTGTTGAAGTCGTGGAATTCCTAAAGGATCCACGTAAGTTTGCAGAGCTTGGCGCCCGCATTCCTAAAGGTGTTCTTCTTGTAGGACCTCCTGGAACAGGTAAAACGCTTCTTGCACGTGCTGCTGCCGGAGAAGCTGGCGTGCCGTTCTTCTCAATCAGCGGATCTGATTTCGTTGAAATGTTTGTCGGTGTAGGGGCTTCCCGTGTTCGTGACTTGTTTGAGAATGCGAAAAAGAACGCACCTTGTATTATCTTTATTGATGAAATTGATGCAGTTGGCCGTCAGCGCGGCGCGGGTCTTGGCGGAGGCCATGATGAGCGTGAGCAGACCCTTAACCAATTGCTTGTTGAAATGGACGGATTTGGCGGAAATGAAGGAATCATTATGATTGCTGCTACAAACCGCCCTGACATTCTTGATCCTGCTTTATTGCGTCCAGGCCGTTTTGACCGTCAGATTACGGTTGACCGTCCTGATCTTAAAGGTCGTGAGGCAGTTCTTCAAGTACATGCCCGCAACAAGCCTTTAGATGATGCTGTTAATTTAAAATCGATCGCCGCCCGTACACCTGGATTCTCAGGTGCAGATCTTGAAAACCTTCTGAATGAGGCTGCACTTGTTGCTGCCCGCCGCAATAAGAAAAAGGTCGATATGACAGATATTGATGAAGCTACAGACCGTGTAATTGCGGGTCCTGCGAAGAAGAGCCGTGTTATTTCTCAAAAAGAGCGCAAAATTGTTGCCTATCATGAAGCAGGGCATACAATTATCGGAGTAATTCTTGATGAGGCTGATATGGTGCACAAAGTAACAATCGTACCTCGCGGTCAAGCTGGCGGATATGCTGTTATGCTTCCGAAAGAAGATCGTTACTTTATGACGAAGCCTGAGCTTCTTGATAAAATTACTGGACTTCTCGGCGGCCGTGTAGCTGAGGACATCGTATTCGGCGAAGTCAGCACAGGAGCATCCAATGACTTCCAGCGTGCGACAGGCATTGCCCGCCGCATGGTAACAGAGTTTGGTATGAGTGATAAGCTAGGGCCATTGCAATTTGGACAATCGCAAGGGCAAGTGTTTTTAGGACGCGACTTCAACAGCGAGCAGAACTATAGTGATGCCATTGCACATGAAATTGATATGGAAGTGCAGCGCTTCATTAAAGAAAGCTATGAGCGTGCTAAGAAGATTCTTACTGAGAATCGTGATAAATTAGAGCTGATTGCTCAAACACTGCTTGAAATTGAAACACTCGATGCAGAACAGATTAAACACCTTGTGGATCATGGCACATTGCCGGATCGGCCAGCTGCTGTCGACAAAAAACAAGAAGATGTGAAAGTGAACATCCTCCCGAAAAAGGATGAAGAACAAACATCTGAAATACATGAAGATCGAAAAGAAGATTAATCGGTCTTTAGAAGAACCGCATGTTCATTATGAGCTTGCGGTTCTTTCTTTTTGCATTTCATCTTCTAAAAAGAATAAAATGGAGATGTTGTTTATTCTGGGGAATAATAATTGATTCAGTTCTTATTTTTATACGATTCGATTTCTTAACTCATATGATATGATTGAAAAGAATGAGCCTTAAAAAGTGAAAAGAAACTATACAAAGTGGTGATACATATGTTTTTAGTATTGGATGTAGGGAATACAAATACCGTTTTAGGCGTTTTTGAGAGTGATGAATTAAAACATCACTGGCGAATTGAAACGACAAGAAATAAAACGGAAGATGAGTTTGGCATGCTGATTAAATCATTATTTGAACATGAAGGAATACAGCTTACCGATATTAAAGGGATTATTATTTCGTCCGTTGTTCCTCCAATTATGTTCTCGCTCGAGAGAATGTGTTCAAAGTACTTTAAGCAAAAGCCTTTAGTTGTAGGACCAGGAATTAAAACAGGTTTGAACATAAAATATGAGAATCCGCGTGAGGTTGGTGCTGACAGAATAGTTAATGCAGTGGCCGGCATTCATTTATACGGAGGACCTTTAATTATTGTCGACTTTGGTACAGCCACAACCTATTGTTATATAAATGAGGAAAAACAATATATGGGGGGAGCTATTGCCCCGGGAATTAACATTTCAACAGAAGCGTTATATTCAAGAGCAGCTAAACTTCCAAGAATTGAAATTGCAAGACCGGACGATATTATCGGAAAAAATACTGTGAGTGCGATGCAGGCCGGTATTTTATTCGGCTATGTGGGACAAGTAGAAGGCATTGTTAATAGAATGAAACAACAGTCAAAAGCAGAGCCTAAGGTTATTGCTACAGGAGGACTGGCATCATTGATTGCGTCTGAATCGAAAGTAATTGAAATTGTCGATCCTTTCCTTACGTTAAAAGGCCTGCAGCTTATTTATGAAAGAAACAGCATTTAATTTGGAAGGTGAGATTACAATGGATTATTTAGTAAAGGCGCTTGCGTTTGACGGGCAAGTGCGTGCGTATGCTGCCAAAACAACAGACACAGTAGGAGAAGCGCAAAGAAGGCACCAGACATGGCCGACTGCTTCAGCAGCTTTAGGCCGGTCTATGACAGCTGGAGTCATGCTTGGATCAATGCTTAAAGGCGAGAATAAAATGACGATCAAAGTTGAGGGAGGCGGGCCTATCGGTGTCATTGTTGTAGACAGCAATGCAAAAGGCGAGGTGAGAGGCTACGTCACAAACCCTCAAACTCATTTTGACCTTAATGAAAAAGGGAAGCTTGATGTCGCACGGGCAGTAGGCACCACAGGCATGCTTTCCATTGTGAAGGATCTTGGGATGAAAGAACATTTTACAGGTTCAGTTCCCATCGTGTCTGGCGAATTAGGTGAGGATTTCACCTATTATCTTGTATCCTCAGAGCAGGTTCCCTCGTCTGTGGGTGTCGGAGTACTTGTTAATCCGGATAATACAATCCTTGCAGCAGGAGGATTCATTGTTCAATTAATGCCGGGGACGGATGAATCAACTATTACAGAAATCGAGAAACGTCTAGGCAGTGTAGAGCCAATTTCGAAGTTAATTCAAAAAGGATTAACTCCAGAAGAAATTCTTTTTGAAGTATTAGGTAAAGAAAACGTGAAGCTGCTAGATAAACAATCCGTTGCATTCCATTGCCCTTGCTCCCGCGAAAGAATCGCAAATGCCATTATCAGCCTAGGTGCCGAAGAAATTCAAAGTATGATTGAAGAGGATGGCAAAGCAGAGGCAGAATGTCATTTTTGCAATGAAAGATATCATTTCAACAAAGAAGAATTAACAGCGCTGAAGGAAAGTGCGTTAAACTGAACAATGAAACAGGAGATGGAGAAATGAACGGGAAAGCAGTATGGCCAATCATTTTTGGTCTTGTCATCATTAATTGTTTTACCTTGGCCTATTTCTTATCTAAAGATGACAGTATAGCAGCTGTTGTTTCTGGAAACCAGAAATCGGAGTCCATTGCTGTTGTCGGAAAGAAAGAAATTACAAGGGAAGACTGGATGGCGGAGCTTGAAGAGCGTTTCGGAAAAGAAACACTTGAAGAGATGATTAATTTTACGGTAGTTGAGGAGCTTGCGGAAAAGCACAGCATTAAGATCCCTGAAGAAGAACTTGAACGCGAGCTTACGATGTACAAATCCATGTACAATTCCCTTGATAACGAACGGCTGACAGATACGAAAGAACTGCGCGAGCAAATCAGATACAGCATACTGTTAGAAGAATTGTTAACCAAGGATGTTGAAATATCTGATAAAGAACTGAAAGCTTATTATGACTCCAATAAAGAGCTGTATTCAATTGAAGATTCGTATCACTTATTCCATATTGTGACGGAGACCGAGGAAGATGCTTTAAAAGTGATAGAAGAACTAAAAGGCGGCTCAAGCTTTGAAGCGCTGGCTGCTGAAAAGTCAATTGATGAATTTACGGCAAACGAGGGAGGAGAGCTTGGGTTTGTGTCCGCAAATAATGATTATCTTCCATCACAATATGTTGGCGAGGCTGAGAAACTGAAAATAGATGAATGGAGCCACCCGATTAAGAGTAAGCTCGGCTATTCTATTCTTTTATTAAAAGAAAAGCTTGATGGTGTCCAATACTCATATGAAGATGTGAAAAATCAAATGAGAAGGCAGATTGCACTGGAACAAATGGAATCTGCTGTATCTGTTAAACCATTGTGGGAAGAGGCAGGAGTTACGTGGTTTTATGATGATGATACTTCTAAGGAATAAGCAGTTTGTCCTATCCGATAAGTAAGAAAAGATTGACAATTCAGACTGAGTTTTGGTACATTCTTTTTAAAGCCAATAAAAATACTCGGAAATAGAGGTGGTCAGATTGACGCGTGTTGCAAATTCAATACACGAACTGATTGGGGAAACACCGATAGTGAAGTTAAATCGAATCGTAGATGAGGATAGCGCCGATGTTTATTTGAAGCTTGAGTTTATGAACCCGGGAAGCAGCGTAAAAGACCGGATTGCACTTGCAATGATTGAGGCAGCTGAAGAAAAGGGTCTTCTTAAAGCCGGAGATACGATTATTGAACCAACAAGCGGCAATACAGGTATCGGTTTAGCCATGGTAGCTGCTGCTAAAGGCATTAAGGCTATTTTAGTTATGCCTGAGACAATGAGTATGGAGCGCCGTAATCTTTTAAAAGCATATGGAGCAGAGCTTGTGCTTACACCAGGTCCCGAAGGAATGGGCGGAGCCATTCGCAAAGCTGAGGAACTTTCTAAAGAACATGGTTACTTCATGCCTCAGCAATTTAAAAATGAAGCGAATCCTGAGGTTCACCGCAGAACAACAGGTCCTGAAATTGTGAGCCAAATGGGTGATCAGCTTGATGCATTTATTTCAGGTATCGGAACAGGCGGTACAATCACTGGTGCTGGCCAAGTACTTAAGGAAGCTTATCCAGACATTAAGATTTATGCAGTTGAGCCTTCAGACTCACCAGTATTGTCTGGCGGTAAACCGGGCCCTCATAAAATTCAGGGTATCGGCGCAGGATTTGTGCCTGATATCTTAAAAACAGACATTTACGATGAAGTCATTACCGTCAAAAATGAAGAAGCATTTGAGGTTGCCCGCCAAGCAGCTAAAGAAGAAGGTTTGCTCGGAGGAATTTCTTCGGGTGCAGCCATTAAAGCTGCATTGCAGGTTGCGAAAGAATTAGGAAAAGGCAAAAAAGTTCTGGCCATCATTCCAAGCAACGGCGAAAGATACTTAAGCACTCCGTTATATCAATTCGATTAAAATAAAAACAGCCTTCGGGCTGTTTTTTCTATACTGTCTCTTTAGTTTCCTCTCCTTTCAATATTTTCATCATGTAATCTTCCTGTGTTTTAGGTAAAATGAAGGTATGAGTTTTTAAGGAGAGGGTATAGATGCATCTTGAGAGAAAGCCGCTCGCAAAAAAAGCGGAATACAATCTTGATTTCTTTAAACAATATCAGCATCTTTCTAAACATGAGGAGTATCATGCATTCTTAGAAAGCGGCAGAGGCGGACGGTACAGCATTGCAGGATTGAAGCCTGCAGCGATTGTAAGAGGGAAAGATTCTGTTTTAACAATACAGACGAATGATACGGCAGAAGAACGGAATGGGAATCTGCTCGATACCTTCAGAGACTGGTTTTCTGCTTATAAATCTGTTAAAGACGAAGAGCTTCCGGATTTTCAGGGAGGAGCTATTGGCTTTTTCAGCTACGATTGTGTAAGATATTTTGAAAAACTCGAACAGCATTCAAAAGATGATCTGGAAACGCCTGATTTGTTTTTCCTGCTGTTTGATGATCTTGCTGTTTATGATCACCAAGAGCGTGAGATTTGGTTCATTACCCATTACAGACAGGATCATGAAGTAGAAGAGGCTAAGAGACGCATTGCTGAAATGGAACGGAGCTGGACTGAGTTGCGTTCTGAGCCATTTATTCATAAACAGGCTGCGCCTAAAGGGGAAGCGTTGCAGGGTGCTTTTACTAAAGAATCCTTCATGGAAGCAGTAGAGAAAATCAAAGAATATATAGAGAGCGGCGATGTTTTTCAGGTGAACTTATCCGTAAGGCAAACCCAGCCGTTAGAAGTTCATCCGCTTAAGATTTATGAAACGCTAAGAGAATTAAATCCTTCTCCTTATATGGCTTATCTCGAATTGAAGGATTTCCAGATTGTCAGCGGCTCTCCAGAGCTTTTAGTGAAGATTGATGGAGAAAAAGCAAGCACGCGCCCAATCGCAGGAACTAGGTCGAGAGGGGAAAATGAAGAGGAAGATACAAAGCTTGCAAATGAACTGATTCAAAATGAGAAGGAACGGGCAGAACATGTCATGCTTGTCGATCTTGAGAGAAATGACTTAGGAAGAGTGTGCAAATACGGAACAGTTGAAGTAAACGAGTTTATGGTCATTGAAAAATATTCGCATGTTATGCACATTGTTTCAAATGTACAAGGAACATTAGCCGAAGAAAAAGACTATATCGATGTTTTTAAAGGTGTTTTTCCTGGGGGCACGATAACAGGAGCTCCGAAAATAAGAACAATGGAAATTATTGAAGAACTAGAACCGTCACGAAGAGGCATTTATACGGGCTCCATCGGCTGGATTGGATATAATGGAGATATGGAGCTGAACATTGTCATCCGCACACTGCTTGCAAAGGATGGACATGCCTACATCCAGTCAGGAGCGGGAATCGTGATCGACTCAAACCCGAAACATGAATACAAAGAGTCATTAAAAAAGGCGCAGGCCTTATTGAGAGCAAAAGAGCTGAGTGAAGAAGAGAATATGACAGCAGAGGTGAGAGAAAGATGATTTTAATGATTGATAATTATGATTCATTTACATTTAATTTAGTGCAGTATTTAGGTGAGCTTGGTGAAGAACTGGTTGTCCGCAGAAATGATGAAATTACTTTGGCTGAAATGGAAGAGCTTGCCCCGGATTTCTTAATGATTTCACCTGGGCCCTGCAGCCCTAACGAAGCTGGAATCAGTCTTGCAGCCATAGAACACTTTGCAGGGAAAATTCCTATTTTTGGAGTATGCCTTGGTCATCAATCTATTGCTCAGGTATTTGGCGGTGATGTAGTCCGTGCAGAACGATTAATGCACGGGAAAACATCGGAGATGCATCATGATGGAAAAACGGTCTTTCAGGATATAGAAAATCCATTTACCGCAACACGCTATCATTCATTAATTGTGAAAAAAGAAACATTGCCAGACTGCTTTGAGATTACAGCATGGACTGATGAAGATGAAATTATGGCGATTCGGCATAAAACCCTTCCAATCGAAGGGGTGCAATTTCATCCTGAATCGATTATGACTTCCTTTGGAAAAAATCTGCTGGGCAATTTTATAAAAACATACCAGCCATCCAGAAAACTGGTTTAACGATATGTATATTTACCTTAATTCAGACTATGTAAAAGCAGAGGAAGCAAAAATCTCCCCTTTTGATCATGGATATTTGTATGGATTAGGGGCATTTGAAACATTCAGGCTGTATAAGGGGCATCCTTTTTTGCTGGACGATCACTTGCATCGTCTGCAGGGTGCCTTGGAAGAGCTTCACATCCGCTTAGAACTAACCGGTCTTAAGATTGAGGATGTGATTCAGAAGCTGCTTGTCCTTAATCAGCTGGAGAACGAGAACGTCTCTGTTCGTTTAAATGTTTCAGCAGGTGCCGGCGGGCTTGCCTTTGGGGCAATGGAATACTGGGAGCCGACTGTGATGCTCTTTATGAGGAAGCTGCCTGAAATGCCTGAGAATCTTGAAAAGAGCGGGCGTATCTTATCGCTGCCGCGCAATACCCCTGAGGGAGAGCAGCGCCTGAAATCGCATCATTATCTTAATAATATTCTGGCCAAGCATGAAATCGGCAATGACCCATCAATTGAAGGCATTTTTTTAACAAAAGAGGGTTTTGTGGCAGAAGGAATTGTATCTAACCTTTTTTGGATAAAAGATCATATCGTATATACTCCTTCAATTGATACTGGCATTTTAAATGGGATTACCCGCCAGTTTATTATGCGCTGTTTAGAAAAAATCGGCCTTCAAGCGGAGGAAGGTTTCTATCCAGCAGAAAAGCTGCTAAAGGCTGATGAGGTATTTGCGGTAAATTCTGTTCAGGAGATCATTCCTTTAAAAGAAATTGGTTCCCAATCTTTTTTAGGGAAAAAAGGTGAAATTACGCAAACACTACAGAAGATGTATAAGCAAAATACAATGCTGCTGAAAAGCAGATTTGAGCTGTAAAGGATTGATGAGAAGATGGAAACGATTTTACTTGCCAATAAGAAACAACTATCATGCGGCCCTTATAATTTAAACCTCAGTGAAAAGACCTTTATCATGGGGATCTTAAACCTCACTCCGGACTCTTTTTCTGATGGGGGGAAATTTAATCAGATAGATTCTGCCCTTGCACATGCAGAAGAGATGATTGCAAACGGGGCAGATATTATTGATGTTGGCGGGGAATCCACAAGACCTGGGGCAGAGTACGTTGATTCTGCTGAAGAGATCAAAAGAGTGGTTCCGATCATTGGAAAACTTTCTAAAGAAATCAATGTGCCAATATCTATTGATACGTATAAAGCGGATGTGGCTGAACAGGCCATACTTGCAGGAGCGACAATAATCAACGATGTATGGGGAGCTAAAGCAGATCCAAATATGGCTGCTGTAGCGGCTAAGTATAATGTTCCCATTGTTCTAATGCACAATAGGCAAGAGCGGAAATACGAAAGTTTGATTCCCGATATGATCGCCGATCTTAATGAAAGTGTTGAAATTGTTAAGCAGGCGGGTCTACAGGATGATAAGATTATTTTAGATCCTGGTATAGGCTTTGCAAAGACAATGGAGGATAACCTCGCAGTCATGAGAAACCTTGAAACATTTACGCAGCTTGGCTATCCGGTCCTTTTAGGGACATCAAGAAAATCCTTCATTGGCCGCATTCTTGACCTCCCTCCTTCTGATAGAATGGAAGGGACGGGCGCGACAGTTTGCCTCGGCATTGAAAAAGGGTGCAGCATTGTGCGTGTGCATGATGTTCAGGGTATTGCAAGAATGGCAAAGATGATGGATGCAATGCTTGGAAAAGGGGCGGCTGTTCATGGATAAAATAGTTGTGAGCGGAATGGAATTCTACGGGTATCACGGAGTATTCTCTGAAGAAACGAAACTAGGGCAGCGGTTTCGCGCGGATCTTACGGTCGAGCTTGACTTGCGGGAAGCTGGACGGACAGATGATCTTCAGCATACAGTAAATTATGCTTCTCTTTATCACATCTGCAAAAACATTGCTGAAGGGAAGCCGTATAAGCTTGTGGAGGCTGTTGCAGAAAAGATAGCTGAGCAAGTGCTGAAGGAATTTCAGCAGGTGAACAATTGCACAGTAAAGCTGTACAAGCCAGATCCTCCAATCCCGGGGCATTATCAGCATGTTTCGGTTGAAATCAAAAGAGGCCGGACATGAACAAGGCCTTTCTCGCACTTGGATCTAATATAGGAGACAGAGAGCGTTATGTAAAAGATGCCATCCTAAGCTTGAACGAGCATCCAGCTATAAAGGTGGAAAAAATTTCCTCTATTTATGAAACAGATCCAGTCGGGTACGTGGATCAGGATGCATTTTTGAACATGGTGCTCTCCGTCCGCACAGATTTATCAGCGTTTCAGCTGCTGGATGTCATGCAGGGGATTGAAAAAGAGCTTGGCAGAAAAAGAGAATTAAAATGGGGTCCTCGAACTTTAGACCTTGACATTTTGTTGTTTAATCACGAAAATATTGAAACAGAGCACCTAATTATTCCTCACCCAAGGATGTTGGAACGCTCGTTCGTGCTAATACCGCTTTATGAGATACAACCAGAAATAAAGATTCCAAACAGCGAGCAGCCGCTTTCGATAATTATAGATCAATTAACAGATAAAAAAGGAGTACGAATATGGAAGCAGAAAAATGGGGAAGACGTATTCGCGCTTTTCGAAAGCTGAAAGGATATACTCAAGAAAGCTTTGCAAAAGACCTGGGTATTTCTGTTTCTGTGTTAGGTGAAGTTGAACGGGGAAACAGACTGCCGAATGATCAGTTGATACAAGAAGTAGCGGCCGCTCTGAACGTCACCATAGAAGAATTATCACCAAGAGATTGAATCGCAGAAAAGGAGGTCAAATATTGTTTAAAATAGGCGATATTCAAATGAAAAACCGCGTTGTCCTTGCGCCGATGGCCGGAGTCTGCAACTCTGCATTCCGTCTGACAGTAAAAGAATTTGGAGCGGGTCTTGTTTGTGCTGAAATGGTCAGCGATAAAGCGATCCTTTATAACAATGCCAAAACAATGGGCATGCTGTATATTGATGAGCGCGAAAAACCATTAAGTCTTCAAATTTTCGGAGGCAAAAAAGATACGCTGGTAGAAGCAGCTAAATTCGTTGATAAGAATACGACTGCAGATATTATTGATATCAATATGGGGTGTCCTGTACCTAAGATTACGAAATGTGATGCAGGCGCAAGATGGCTCCTTGATCCGGACAAAATTTATGACATGGTTTCAGCTGTTGTTGATGCAGTAGATAAACCTGTAACTGTTAAAATGCGCATGGGCTGGGATGACAAACATATCTATGCTGTCAGTAATGCTCAAGCAGTTGAAAGAGCGGGCGGAAAAGCTGTAGCACTTCATGGCCGTACGAGAGTTCAAATGTATGAAGGAACAGCAAATTGGGATATCATTAAAGAAGTTAAACAATCTGTCAATATTCCCGTTATCGGAAATGGCGATGTCCAAACACCTCAAGATGCAAAAAGAATGCTTGATGAAACAGGTGTTGATGGCGTCATGATCGGGCGTGCAGCTCTTGGTAACCCGTGGATGATCTATCGTACAGTTCAGTATCTTGATACGGGAGAATTGATCGGTGAGCCGTCTGTACGCGAAAAAATGGATGTTTGCAAACTTCACTTAGATCGCTTGATCGCATTAAAAGGCGAAACTGTAGCTGTCAGAGAAATGAGAAAGCATGCTGCATGGTACCTTAAAGGAATCCGCGGCAACGCCATTGTAAGAAACGCCATTAATACAATGGATACAAGAGATGAACTGGTGAATTTGCTTGATGAGTTTACTTTAGAGGCAGAAGCAAAACAACAAAACAGCATTCAGGCAGGATAATCTGTCTTTCAACGCAGCGATTGCATACTGCCAGTTTGAACTGGCAGTTTTTCTGCTTTCGTTCGTAAATAATAGAATAGGAGCTGATTTTTTTGAGTCACGAAGAATTAACCCACGAAGAACTAAATGACCAGCTGAAAGTAAGACGGGAAAAACTACATACGCTTCGCGAAAAAGGTTTGGATCCATTCGGCAAACGTTTCGAACGTACAGGTTATACAGCACAATTAGTGTGCGAGTACGGTGAAATTTCAAAAGAAGATCTTGAAGAAAGAGAAATTTCTGTTACGCTTGCCGGAAGAATCATGACCAAGCGCGGCAAAGGCAAAGCGGGATTTGCTCACATTAAAGACATCGAAGGGCAAATTCAGATCTATGTGCGCAAAGATGCTGTAGGTGATGAGCAGTATGAGCTTTTCAACACAGCTGACTTAGGGGATATTGTCGGTGTTACAGGAGTTATGTTCAAAACAAAAGTGGGCGAGCTTTCTATTAAAGTCACAAGCTTTGAATTGCTGACAAAATCGTTGCGTCCTCTTCCGGACAAATTTCACGGCTTGAAAGACATCGAGCAGCGCTACCGTCAAAGATACCTGGATTTAATCATGAACGACGAAAGTAAAAGCACATTTATTGCACGCAGCAAGATCATTCAGTCTATGCGCCGTTATTTGGACCAAAACGGATACTTAGAGGTTGAAACACCAACTATGCATACAATTGCAGGCGGAGCATCAGCACGTCCATTTGTAACGCATCACAACGCACTTGATATGCAATTGTACATGCGCATCGCGATTGAGCTTCATCTGAAGAGACTAATTGTGGGCGGAATGGAAAAAGTATATGAAATTGGCCGTGTATACAGAAACGAAGGGATTTCTACACGCCATAACCCGGAATTCACGATGATTGAGCTTTATGAGGCTTATGCAGACTATAGAGACATCATGTCATTAACTGAAAATCTAATTGCTCATATTGCAAAAGAGGTAACTGGATCTACGAAAGTGACTTATGGCGAGTATGAGATTGATCTACAGCCTGAGTGGACAAGGCTGCACATGGTTGATGCAATCAAAGAACGTACAGGTGTAGACTTCTGGCAGGAAATGACCGTCGAAGAAGCGCGAGCACATGCAGCGGAGCATAATGTTGAAATTAACAAAAACATGACTGTAGGCCATATCATAAATGAATTCTTTGAGCAAAAAGTAGAAGAGCATCTAATTGAGCCGACATTTATCTTTGGTCATCCTGTTGAAATCTCTCCTCTTGCGAAAAAGAATGATGAAGATCCTCGTTTCACTGATCGATTTGAATTATTCATTGTAGCGCGCGAGCATGCGAACGCATTTACAGAACTCAATGATCCAATCGATCAAAAAGAACGGTTTGAAGCACAGCTTCAAGAAAGAGAGCAAGGAAATGACGAGGCACATATGATGGACGAAGACTTCATTGAAGCTTTGGAATACGGAATGCCTCCAACAGGCGGTCTTGGAATCGGAATTGACCGTGTAGTTATGCTTCTGACAAACTCATCTTCTATTAGAGATGTATTGTTATTCCCGCATATGAGACATCGTTAATATCGGTTAAAAACCTCCGTTTAAGTACGGAGGTTTTTTTATTTTGTTTTTTTATAAAAAAGTCTTGCTTAATAGTGTTAGCGGTGATATATTATTAAACGTTGCCGCAAAAAAGCGGACTAACAAAAAAATAAAAAGTTGAAAAGAGTGCTTGACTTAACAAATCAACAATGGTATGATTTAAAAGTTGCTCTTGAAGCAAATGATCTTTGAAAACTAAACAAAACCAAAAGCGTACCAAACGTTTTAAATTTTTGAAGTCAGCAACAAATTGAGTCACAAATTTTCTTCGGAGAGTTTGATCCTGGCTCAGGACGAACGCTGGCGGCGTGCCTAATACATGCAAGTCGAGCGGACCTCTTCGGAGGTCAGCGGCGGACGGGTGAGTAACACGTGGGCAACCTGCCTGTAAGACTGGGATAACTCCGGGAAACCGGAGCTAATACCGGATAGTATCTTGAACCGCATGGTTCAAGTTGGAAAGACGGTTTCGGCTGTCACTTACAGATGGGCCCGCGGCGCATTAGCTAGTTGGTGAGGTAATGGCTCACCAAGGCAACGATGCGTAGCCGACCTGAGAGGGTGATCGGCCACACTGGGACTGAGACACGGCCCAGACTCCTACGGGAGGCAGCAGTAGGGAATCTTCCGCAATGGACGAAAGTCTGACGGAGCAACGCCGCGTGAGTGATGAAGGTTTTCGGATCGTAAAACTCTGTTGTTAGGGAAGAACAAGTGCGAGAGTAACTGCTCGCACCTTGACGGTACCTAACCAGAAAGCCACGGCTAACTACGTGCCAGCAGCCGCGGTAATACGTAGGTGGCAAGCGTTGTCCGGAATTATTGGGCGTAAAGCGCGCGCAGGCGGTTTCTTAAGTCTGATGTGAAAGCCCCCGGCTCAACCGGGGAGGGTCATTGGAAACTGGGAAACTTGAGTGCAGAAGAGGAGAGTGGAATTCCACGTGTAGCGGTGAAATGCGTAGAGATGTGGAGGAACACCAGTGGCGAAGGCGACTCTCTGGTCTGTAACTGACGCTGAGGCGCGAAAGCGTGGGGAGCGAACAGGATTAGATACCCTGGTAGTCCACGCCGTAAACGATGAGTGCTAAGTGTTAGAGGGTTTCCGCCCTTTAGTGCTGCAGCTAACGCATTAAGCACTCCGCCTGGGGAGTACGGTCGCAAGACTGAAACTCAAAGGAATTGACGGGGGCCCGCACAAGCGGTGGAGCATGTGGTTTAATTCGAAGCAACGCGAAGAACCTTACCAGGTCTTGACATCCTTTGCCACTTCTAGAGATAGAAGGTTCCCCTTCGGGGGACAAAGTGACAGGTGGTGCATGGTTGTCGTCAGCTCGTGTCGTGAGATGTTGGGTTAAGTCCCGCAACGAGCGCAACCCTTGATCTTAGTTGCCAGCATTCAGTTGGGCACTCTAAGGTGACTGCCGGTGACAAACCGGAGGAAGGTGGGGATGACGTCAAATCATCATGCCCCTTATGACCTGGGCTACACACGTGCTACAATGGATGGTACAAAGGGCTGCGAGACCGCGAGGTTTAGCCAATCCCATAAAACCATTCTCAGTTCGGATTGCAGGCTGCAACTCGCCTGCATGAAGCTGGAATCGCTAGTAATCGCGGATCAGCATGCCGCGGTGAATACGTTCCCGGGCCTTGTACACACCGCCCGTCACACCACGAGAGTTTGCAACACCCGAAGTCGGTGGGGTAACCGCAAGGAGCCAGCCGCCTAAGGTGGGGTAGATGATTGGGGTGAAGTCGTAACAAGGTAGCCGTATCGGAAGGTGCGGCTGGATCACCTCCTTTCTAAGGAAGATATGAGGACGCTTTTGGTTTTTGTTTAGTTTTGAGAGATCATTCTCTCTATGATAAAAGACAAATCATCCGATTTGTCGGTTGTTCTTTGAAAACTAGATAACGTAATTGATAACAAGTAATTCACTGAGATTTACGCTTACCATAATTAGTGATTTTCTAGACATTTATGTCTAAACAAACAACGAAATGCGAAACGCATCTTATGATGCGGTTGACCATTTAGGTTAAGTTATGAAGGGCGCACGGTGGATGCCTTGGCACTAGGAGCCGATGAAGGACGGGACTAACACCGATATGCTTTGGGGAGCTGTAAGTAAGCTTTGATCCAGAGATTTCCGAATGGGGAAACCCACTGTTCGTAATGGAACAGTATCTTTATCTGAATACATAGGATAATGAAGGCAGACCCGGGGAACTGAAACATCTAAGTACCCGGAGGAAGAGAAAGCAAACGCGATTTCCCAAGTAGCGGCGAGCGAAACGGAATTAGCCCAAACCAAGAGGCTTGCCTCTTGGGGTTGTAGGACACTCTATACGGAGTTACAAAGGAACGGGGTAGATGAAGCGACCTGGAAAGGTCCGTCAGAGAAGGTAATAACCCTGTAGTCGAAACTTCGTTCCCTCCAGAGTGGATCCTGAGTACGGCGGGACACGAGAAATCCCGTCGGAAGCAGGGAGGACCATCTCCCAAGGCTAAATACTCCCTAGTGACCGATAGTGAACCAGTACCGTGAGGGAAAGGTGAAAAGCACCCCGGAAGGGGAGTGAAAAGATCCTGAAACCGTGTGCTTACAAGTAGTCAGAGCCCGTTAATGGGTGATGGCGTGCCTTTTGTAGAATGAACCGGCGAGTTACGATCCCGTGCAAGGTTAAGTTGATGAGACGGAGCCGCAGCGAAAGCGAGTCTGAATAGGGCGTTTTAGTACGTGGTCGTAGACCCGAAACCAGGTGATCTACCCATGTCCAGGGTGAAGTTCAGGTAACACTGAATGGAGGCCCGAACCCACGCACGTTGAAAAGTGCGGGGATGAGGTGTGGGTAGCGGAGAAATTCCAATCGAACCTGGAGATAGCTGGTTCTCTCCGAAATAGCTTTAGGGCTAGCCTCAAGTATGAGAGTCTTGGAGGTAGAGCACTGATTGGACTAGGGGCCCTCATCGGGTTACCGAATTCAGTCAAACTCCGAATGCCAAAGACTTGCTCCTTGGGAGTCAGACTGCGAGTGATAAGATCCGTAGTCAAGAGGGAAACAGCCCAGACCACCAGCTAAGGTCCCAAAGTATACGTTAAGTGGAAAAGGATGTGGAGTTGCTTAGACAACCAGGATGTTGGCTTAGAAGCAGCCACCATTTAAAGAGTGCGTAATAGCTCACTGGTCGAGTGACTCTGCGCCGAAAATGTACCGGGGCTAAACGTATCACCGAAGCTGTGGACTGTTCTTACGAACAGTGGTAGGAGAGCGTTCTAAGGGCGTTGAAGCTAGACCGTAAGGACTGGTGGAGCGCTTAGAAGTGAGAATGCCGGTATGAGTAGCGAAAGAGGGGTGAGAATCCCCTCCACCGAATGCCTAAGGTTTCCTGAGGAAGGCTCGTCCGCTCAGGGTTAGTCGGGACCTAAGCCGAGGCCGAAAGGCGTAGGCGATGGACAACAGGTTGATATTCCTGTACCACCTCCTCACCATTTGAGCAATGGGGGGACGCAGGAGGATAGGGCAAGCGCGCTGTTGGATATGCGCGTCCAAGCAGTTAGGCTGAGAAGTAGGCAAATCCGCTTCTCATATAAGGCTGAGCTGTGATGGCGAGGGAAATTTAGTACCGAAGTTCCTGATTCCACACTGCCAAGAAAAGCCTCTAGCGAGGTGAGAGGTGCCCGTACCGCAAACCGACACAGGTAGGCGAGGAGAGAATCCTAAGGTGAGCGAGAGAACTCTCGTTAAGGAACTCGGCAAAATGACCCCGTAACTTCGGGAGAAGGGGTGCTTTTTAGGGTTCATAGCCCTGAAAAGCCGCAGTGAATAGGCCCAGGCGACTGTTTAGCAAAAACACAGGTCTCTGCGAAGCCGCAAGGCGAAGTATAGGGGCTGACGCCTGCCCGGTGCTGGAAGGTTAAGAGGAGAGGTTAGCGCAAGCGAAGCTTTGAATTGAAGCCCCAGTAAACGGCGGCCGTAACTATAACGGTCCTAAGGTAGCGAAATTCCTTGTCGGGTAAGTTCCGACCCGCACGAAAGGCGTAACGATCTGGGCACTGTCTCAACGAGAGACTCGGTGAAATTATAGTACCTGTGAAGATGCAGGTTACCCGCGACAGGACGGAAAGACCCCGTGGAGCTTTACTGTAGCCTGATATTGAATTTTGGTACAGCTTGTACAGGATAGGTAGGAGCCTTGGAAGCCGGAGCGCCAGCTTCGGTGGAGGCATTGGTGGGATACTACCCTTGCTGTATTGAAATTCTAACCCACAGCCCTGATCGGGCTGGGAGACAGTGTCAGGTGGGCAGTTTGACTGGGGCGGTCGCCTCCTAAAATGTAACGGAGGCGCCCAAAGGTTCCCTCAGAATGGTTGGAAATCATTCGCAGAGTGTAAAGGCACAAGGGAGCTTGACTGCGAGACCTACAAGTCGAGCAGGGACGAAAGTCGGGCTTAGTGATCCGGTGGTTCCGCATGGAAGGGCCATCGCTCAACGGATAAAAGCTACCCCGGGGATAACAGGCTTATCTCCCCCAAGAGTCCACATCGACGGGGAGGTTTGGCACCTCGATGTCGGCTCATCGCATCCTGGGGCTGTAGTCGGTCCCAAGGGTTGGGCTGTTCGCCCATTAAAGCGGTACGCGAGCTGGGTTCAGAACGTCGTGAGACAGTTCGGTCCCTATCCGTCGTGGGCGCAGGAAATTTGAGAGGAGCTGTCCTTAGTACGAGAGGACCGGGATGGACGCACCGCTGGTGTACCAGTTGTCTTGCCAAAGGCATCGCTGGGTAGCTATGTGCGGAAGGGATAAGTGCTGAAAGCATCTAAGCATGAAGCCCCCCTCAAGATGAGATTTCCCATCACGCAAGTGAGTAAGAACCCTGAAAGATGATCAGGTTGATAGGTCTGAGGTGGAAGCGCGGTGACGTGTGGAGCTGACAGATACTAATCGTTCGAGGACTTAACCACAGTCTAATAAAGTGTAAAACCTAAGTGAAAACTTGTTATCATACGTTATTTAGTTTTGAAAGAATAACATTCTTTCTTCAATTGCATATTGTCTGGTGATGATGGCAAAGAGGTCACACCCGTTCCCATGCCGAACACGGAAGTTAAGCTCTTTAGCGCCGATGGTAGTTGGGGGTTTCCCCCTGTGAGAGTAGGACGTTGCCAGGCAGTATACTTTTATACTTAAGCACGAAAGTGCTGTAATGGAGGATTAGCTCAGCTGGGAGAGCATCTGCCTTACAAGCAGAGGGTCGGCGGTTCGAGCCCGTCATCCTCCACCATTTATTCTTTACAGCTGCATAATATCAGCAAACCTTACTATTAAATGCCGGTGTAGCTCAATTGGTAGAGCAACTGACTTGTAATCAGTAGGTTGGGGGTTCAAGTCCTCTTGCCGGCACCACTTTTTTACCGTAACATGTTTTATTTATAAACTATGTGCCATTAGCTCAGTCGGTAGAGCACGACCGAGTAATCTTCGAAGCTTGCGCTTCAGCACACAAATTGAGCCACTCCTTGAATAATCTTTCTGAGATTTGGGTGTCTTGCAAAACTAAAGAGTGTATTTTAACTATGTGCCATTAGCTCAGTCGGTAGAGCATCTGACTTTTAATCAGAGGGTCGAAGGTTCGAGTCCTTCATGGCACACCATTTTTCCTTAATATGCGGGTGTGGCGGAATTGGCAGACGCGCTAGACTTAGGATCTAGTGTCTTTGACGTGGGGGTTCGAGTCCCTTCACCCGCATCATATTTTGCGGAAGTAGTTCAGTGGTAGAACACCACCTTGCCAAGGTGGGGGTCGCGGGTTCGAATCCCGTCTTCCGCTCTTTACTTGCGCCGGGGTGGCGGAACTGGCAGACGCACAGGACTTAAAATCCTGCGGTAGGTGACTACCGTACCGGTTCGATTCCGGTCCTCGGCACCACTTATATCACATATGCGCCCGTAGCTCAATTGGATAGAGCGTTTGACTACGGATCAAAAGGTTATGGGTTCGACTCCTATCGGGCGCGCCATATACGGGAAGTAGCTCAGCTTGGTAGAGCACTTGGTTTGGGACCAAGGGGTCGCAGGTTCGAATCCTGTCTTCCCGACCATCTTTACCTTTTAATTGGGGCCTTAGCTCAGCTGGGAGAGCGCCTGCCTTGCACGCAGGAGGTCAGCGGTTCGATCCCGCTAGGCTCCACCAATTATTATTAAAAAGTTGTTGACTTAACAAATCAACAATGGTATGATTTAAAAGTTGCTCTTGAAGCAAATGATCTTTGAAAACTAAACAAAACCAAAAGCGTACCAAACGTTTTAAATTTTTGAAGTCAGCAACAAATTGAGTCACAAATTTTCTTCGGAGAGTTTGATCCTGGCTCAGGACGAACGCTGGCGGCGTGCCTAATACATGCAAGTCGAGCGGACCTCTTCGGAGGTCAGCGGCGGACGGGTGAGTAACACGTGGGCAACCTGCCTGTAAGACTGGGATAACTCCGGGAAACCGGAGCTAATACCGGATAGTATCTTGAACCGCATGGTTCAAGTTGGAAAGACGGTTTCGGCTGTCACTTACAGATGGGCCCGCGGCGCATTAGCTAGTTGGTGAGGTAATGGCTCACCAAGGCAACGATGCGTAGCCGACCTGAGAGGGTGATCGGCCACACTGGGACTGAGACACGGCCCAGACTCCTACGGGAGGCAGCAGTAGGGAATCTTCCGCAATGGACGAAAGTCTGACGGAGCAACGCCGCGTGAGTGATGAAGGTTTTCGGATCGTAAAACTCTGTTGTTAGGGAAGAACAAGTGCGAGAGTAACTGCTCGCACCTTGACGGTACCTAACCAGAAAGCCACGGCTAACTACGTGCCAGCAGCCGCGGTAATACGTAGGTGGCAAGCGTTGTCCGGAATTATTGGGCGTAAAGCGCGCGCAGGCGGTTTCTTAAGTCTGATGTGAAAGCCCCCGGCTCAACCGGGGAGGGTCATTGGAAACTGGGAAACTTGAGTGCAGAAGAGGAGAGTGGAATTCCACGTGTAGCGGTGAAATGCGTAGAGATGTGGAGGAACACCAGTGGCGAAGGCGACTCTCTGGTCTGTAACTGACGCTGAGGCGCGAAAGCGTGGGGAGCGAACAGGATTAGATACCCTGGTAGTCCACGCCGTAAACGATGAGTGCTAAGTGTTAGAGGGTTTCCGCCCTTTAGTGCTGCAGCTAACGCATTAAGCACTCCGCCTGGGGAGTACGGTCGCAAGACTGAAACTCAAAGGAATTGACGGGGGCCCGCACAAGCGGTGGAGCATGTGGTTTAATTCGAAGCAACGCGAAGAACCTTACCAGGTCTTGACATCCTTTGCCACTTCTAGAGATAGAAGGTTCCCCTTCGGGGGACAAAGTGACAGGTGGTGCATGGTTGTCGTCAGCTCGTGTCGTGAGATGTTGGGTTAAGTCCCGCAACGAGCGCAACCCTTGATCTTAGTTGCCAGCATTCAGTTGGGCACTCTAAGGTGACTGCCGGTGACAAACCGGAGGAAGGTGGGGATGACGTCAAATCATCATGCCCCTTATGACCTGGGCTACACACGTGCTACAATGGATGGTACAAAGGGCTGCGAGACCGCGAGGTTTAGCCAATCCCATAAAACCATTCTCAGTTCGGATTGCAGGCTGCAACTCGCCTGCATGAAGCTGGAATCGCTAGTAATCGCGGATCAGCATGCCGCGGTGAATACGTTCCCGGGCCTTGTACACACCGCCCGTCACACCACGAGAGTTTGCAACACCCGAAGTCGGTGGGGTAACCGCAAGGAGCCAGCCGCCTAAGGTGGGGTAGATGATTGGGGTGAAGTCGTAACAAGGTAGCCGTATCGGAAGGTGCGGCTGGATCACCTCCTTTCTAAGGAAGATATGAGGACGCTTTTGGTTTTTGTTTAGTTTTGAGAGATCATTCTCTCTATGATAGAAGACAAATCATCCGATTTGTCGGTTGTTCTTTGAAAACTAGATAACGTAATTGATAACAAGTAATTCACTGAGATTTATGCTTACCATAATTAGTGATTTTCTAGACATTTATGTCTAAACAAACAACGAAATGCGAAACGCATCTTGTGATGCGAATGACCATTTAGGTTAAGTTATGAAGGGCGCACGGTGGATGCCTTGGCACTAGGAGCCGATGAAGGACGGGACTAACACCGATATGCTTTGGGGAGCTGTAAGTAAGCTTTGATCCAGAGATTTCCGAATGGGGAAACCCACTGTTCGTAATGGAACAGTATCTTTATCTGAATACATAGGATAATGAAGGCAGACCCGGGGAACTGAAACATCTAAGTACCCGGAGGAAGAGAAAGCAAACGCGATTTCCCAAGTAGCGGCGAGCGAAACGGAATTAGCCCAAACCAAGAGGCTTGCCTCTTGGGGTTGTAGGACACTCTATACGGAGTTACAAAGGAACGGGGTAGATGAAGCGACCTGGAAAGGTCCGTCAGAGAAGGTAATAACCCTGTAGTCGAAACTTCGTTCCCTCCAGAGTGGATCCTGAGTACGGCGGGACACGAGAAATCCCGTCGGAAGCAGGGAGGACCATCTCCCAAGGCTAAATACTCCCTAGTGACCGATAGTGAACCAGTACCGTGAGGGAAAGGTGAAAAGCACCCCGGAAGGGGAGTGAAAAGATCCTGAAACCGTGTGCTTACAAGTAGTCAGAGCCCGTTAATGGGTGATGGCGTGCCTTTTGTAGAATGAACCGGCGAGTTACGATCCCGTGCAAGGTTAAGTTGATGAGACGGAGCCGCAGCGAAAGCGAGTCTGAATAGGGCGTTTTAGTACGTGGTCGTAGACCCGAAACCAGGTGATCTACCCATGTCCAGGGTGAAGTTCAGGTAACACTGAATGGAGGCCCGAACCCACGCACGTTGAAAAGTGCGGGGATGAGGTGTGGGTAGCGGAGAAATTCCAATCGAACCTGGAGATAGCTGGTTCTCTCCGAAATAGCTTTAGGGCTAGCCTCAAGTATGAGAGTCTTGGAGGTAGAGCACTGATTGGACTAGGGGCCCTCATCGGGTTACCGAATTCAGTCAAACTCCGAATGCCAAAGACTTGCTCCTTGGGAGTCAGACTGCGAGTGATAAGATCCGTAGTCAAGAGGGAAACAGCCCAGACCACCAGCTAAGGTCCCAAAGTATACGTTAAGTGGAAAAGGATGTGGAGTTGCTTAGACAACCAGGATGTTGGCTTAGAAGCAGCCACCATTTAAAGAGTGCGTAATAGCTCACTGGTCGAGTGACTCTGCGCCGAAAATGTACCGGGGCTAAACGTATCACCGAAGCTGTGGACTGTTCTTACGAACAGTGGTAGGAGAGCGTTCTAAGGGCGTTGAAGCTAGACCGTAAGGACTGGTGGAGCGCTTAGAAGTGAGAATGCCGGTATGAGTAGCGAAAGAGGGGTGAGAATCCCCTCCACCGAATGCCTAAGGTTTCCTGAGGAAGGCTCGTCCGCTCAGGGTTAGTCGGGACCTAAGCCGAGGCCGAAAGGCGTAGGCGATGGACAACAGGTTGATATTCCTGTACCACCTCCTCACCATTTGAGCAATGGGGGGACGCAGGAGGATAGGGCAAGCGCGCTGTTGGATATGCGCGTCCAAGCAGTTAGGCTGAGAAGTAGGCAAATCCGCTTCTCATATAAGGCTGAGCTGTGATGGCGAGGGAAATTTAGTACCGAAGTTCCTGATTCCACACTGCCAAGAAAAGCCTCTAGCGAGGTGAGAGGTGCCCGTACCGCAAACCGACACAGGTAGGCGAGGAGAGAATCCTAAGGTGAGCGAGAGAACTCTCGTTAAGGAACTCGGCAAAATGACCCCGTAACTTCGGGAGAAGGGGTGCTTTTTAGGGTTCATAGCCCTGAAAAGCCGCAGTGAATAGGCCCAGGCGACTGTTTAGCAAAAACACAGGTCTCTGCGAAGCCGCAAGGCGAAGTATAGGGGCTGACGCCTGCCCGGTGCTGGAAGGTTAAGAGGAGAGGTTAGCGCAAGCGAAGCTTTGAATTGAAGCCCCAGTAAACGGCGGCCGTAACTATAACGGTCCTAAGGTAGCGAAATTCCTTGTCGGGTAAGTTCCGACCCGCACGAAAGGCGTAACGATCTGGGCACTGTCTCAACGAGAGACTCGGTGAAATTATAGTACCTGTGAAGATGCAGGTTACCCGCGACAGGACGGAAAGACCCCGTGGAGCTTTACTGTAGCCTGATATTGAATTTTGGTACAGCTTGTACAGGATAGGTAGGAGCCTTGGAAGCCGGAGCGCCAGCTTCGGTGGAGGCATTGGTGGGATACTACCCTTGCTGTATTGAAATTCTAACCCACAGCCCTGATCGGGCTGGGAGACAGTGTCAGGTGGGCAGTTTGACTGGGGCGGTCGCCTCCTAAAATGTAACGGAGGCGCCCAAAGGTTCCCTCAGAATGGTTGGAAATCATTCGCAGAGTGTAAAGGCACAAGGGAGCTTGACTGCGAGACCTACAAGTCGAGCAGGGACGAAAGTCGGGCTTAGTGATCCGGTGGTTCCGCATGGAAGGGCCATCGCTCAACGGATAAAAGCTACCCCGGGGATAACAGGCTTATCTCCCCCAAGAGTCCACATCGACGGGGAGGTTTGGCACCTCGATGTCGGCTCATCGCATCCTGGGGCTGTAGTCGGTCCCAAGGGTTGGGCTGTTCGCCCATTAAAGCGGTACGCGAGCTGGGTTCAGAACGTCGTGAGACAGTTCGGTCCCTATCCGTCGTGGGCGCAGGAAATTTGAGAGGAGCTGTCCTTAGTACGAGAGGACCGGGATGGACGCACCGCTGGTGTACCAGTTGTCTTGCCAAAGGCATCGCTGGGTAGCTATGTGCGGAAGGGATAAGTGCTGAAAGCATCTAAGCATGAAGCCCCCCTCAAGATGAGATTTCCCATCACGCAAGTGAGTAAGAACCCTGAAAGATGATCAGGTTGATAGGTCTGAGGTGGAAGCGCGGTGACGTGTGGAGCTGACAGATACTAATCGTTCGAGGACTTAACCACAGTCTAATAAAGTGTAAAACCTAAGTGAAAACTTGTTATCATACGTTATTTAGTTTTGAAAGAATAACATTCTTTCTTCAATTGCATATTGTCTGGTGATGATGGCAAAGAGGTCACACCCGTTCCCATGCCGAACACGGAAGTTAAGCTCTTTAGCGCCGATGGTAGTTGGGGGTTTCCCCCTGTGAGAGTAGGACGTTGCCAGGCACGCAAATAAAAAGAACAGCAGAGATGCTGTTCTTTTTTGTATGAAAAAAATAAAAGGGCAGAGGACCTTTAGAGGGTTGGCGGCTGGAAGCAGGTTTTACTTTTTAGTAAGACTGCACGGATAAAAAGTAATTGGCTGAAAGGGGCATAAAACCGTGCAGAGCACGCATAAATGTTGTTCCAGCGCGTATAACTTGGCCGTGAACGAGCTCATATGCCCGGTGAGTGTGGCATAACATAAATTCTCTTCTAGGAAGGAGACAGGAGACAAAACCAGTGTATGATGGGGATGAGGCTCAAAATAAGAAGAGTAGTTTCAAAATGAGAACAAGTAAAATTAATCATTTATAGCATTTTAAACAGTGCTTCAGCAGTCTGAACTGTGAGGAAGAGATAAACCGCCCTTCTATTAGAAAAAGATATTCCCTTTCATGAATCCTGTTTTTTAGACGTATATATAACGTAACCCTCCATGTTTTTATCCCTTAATTAAAAATTCCTCTAAGCAGCCAGTAAATAAAATGGTGATTCCTGTTTAAAAACGTTTCACTGCCGTTAATAATGGAAATAGATAAATGAGTGGTTATAAGTTGAAAAAAAGTGAACTTCGTTTTATATTAGTGTTAAAGTCAAATATAGTCAAAGTCAAGTTAGGGGGAGGCGGAGTGCGGAATATTTCGGATGTCATTGAACAGTATTTGAAGCAGGTGCTCACTACGAGCGGTAAAGAAATCGTTGAAATCAAAAGAAGCGAGATTGCGGATAAGTTTCAATGTGTGCCCTCACAAATAAATTATGTGATTAATACGCGTTTTACTATTGAAAGAGGGTATATAGTAGAGAGTAAGAGAGGCGGCGGAGGCTACATTCGTATCATTAAGGTGAAATCGAACGATGCTGCCCACTTAATTGATCAGATATTGGGAATTATCGATAGACGGATTTCGCAAACCGCTGCTGAAGATCTTATTTTAAGGCTGGTTAATGAAGAAGTGATTTCAAGA
Organism: Metabacillus dongyingensis; assembly: GCF_019933155.2. NCBI lineage: Bacteria > Bacillati > Bacillota > Bacilli > Caryophanales > Bacillaceae > Metabacillus > Metabacillus dongyingensis. The sequence continues at coordinate 109,314 of NZ_CP082944.1, forward strand.
CGTGAAGCGAAGATTATGCTGAGTGTAATTGACCGTTCCGTCTTATATATTGATTTGCCGCATAGAGACGAGTTAAGAGCAAGGATGATAAAAGCTATGCTGACTTCCTTGAAATACCGATGAAAGCAGGTGAACAGACTTGATTTGCCAGGAATGCAATGAAAGGCCGGCAACTTTTCATTTTACAAAAGTAGTGAACGGCGAAAAGACAGAGATTCATATTTGTGAACAATGTGCACAGGATAACAGTTCGATGTTTATTGACAACAGTACTGGTTTTTCAATTAATAACTTATTAGCAGGTTTATTAAATATGGAACCTTCTATTTCAAAAACTAAGCAGGATGTTTTTAAGAAAAATGAAGTTTTGCAGTGCAGCAGATGTCAGATGACATTTCAGCAGTTTACAAAAGTCGGCCGTTTTGGCTGTTCGGAGTGCTATCGGACTTTTAATGATCAGATAAATCCTATTTTAAGGAGGGTCCATAGCGGAAACACTGTTCATGCGGGTAAAATTCCTGAACGAATTGGCGGTAGCATTCACGTCCGCAAACGAATAGAGTTATTAAAACAGAATCTTAAAGATTTGATACATCAAGAAGAATTTGAAAAAGCTGCTGAGACTCGAGATGAAATCCGTTCGCTTGAACTGAAATTAAAGAGTTCCAGAGGAGGAGAATCCTGATATGTCACTTCAGCAATTTATCAATCAGGCAATGAGCGCCTGGATGAGCAAGGAAGGACCTGATTCTGACATTGTTCTCAGCAGCAGAGTCAGGCTTGCAAGAAATATTGAGAAATATAAGTTTCCAACGATCGCGTCAAATGAAGAATCACAGGAAATTTTAAGCCTTTTTGAAGAAACTTTTTCGGATAAAAGTGTGAATGAAATTGGCAAGCTTGAAATGCTCAGGATGGAAGATCTGCAGCCCAATCAAAAAAGGGTTTTAGTTGAAAAACATTTAATTAGTCCAAATTTAGCGGAAGATTCTTCTTTTGGCGGATGTTTATTATCAGAAAATGAAGAAGTCAGCATTATGCTGAATGAAGAGGATCATATTCGAATTCAATGTTTATATCCAGGACTTCAGTTAAAAGAAGCATTAAAATCAGCAAGTGAGCTGGATGATTGGATGGAACACGCTGTAGATTACGCATTTGACGAGCAGAGAGGATACTTAACAAGCTGTCCGACAAATGTCGGAACAGGCCTTAGAGCATCAGTTATGATGCACTTGCCTGCACTTGTCCTGACACAGCAGATGAACCGGATAATTCCGGCAATTAATCAATTAGGTCTGGTTGTTAGAGGAATTTACGGGGAAGGCAGCGAAGCATTAGGTAACATCTTTCAGATTTCAAATCAGATTACACTGGGGAAGTCTGAAGACGATATAGTAGAGGATTTGCTGAGTGTTGTCCATCAGCTGATTGACAAGGAGCGTTCTGCACGCGAAGCCTTATATAAAACGTCGCAGATGCCTCTTGAAGACCGTGTGTTCAGATCTCTCGGCACTCTGACATACAGCCGTATAATCGAGTCTAAAGAAGCCGCCAAATGTTTATCAGATGTCAGGCTGGGAATAGACTTAGATATTATTAAAGACATTTCCAGAAACATATTAAATGAGTTAATGATTTTAACTCAGCCTGGTTTTCTGCAGCAATATTCTGGCGGGGCTTTAAGACCGGATGAACGGGATATAAGAAGAGCTTCCTTAATAAGAGAAAGATTAAACCTAGAAATGGTCAAAAGGATGGAGGATGATGAAGTATGATGTTTGGAAGATTCACTGAGCGGGCTCAAAAAGTTCTTGCACTGGCACAAGAGGAAGCAGTTCGACTGGGACATAATAATATCGGCACAGAACATATTCTTCTTGGTCTTGTACGTGAAGGCGAAGGAATTGCTGCAAAAGCACTGACAGCACTTGGCCTTGGTTCAGATAAAATTCAAAAAGAAGTAGAGAGCCTAATCGGGAGAGGGCAAGAAATTTCTCAAACGATTCACTATACTCCGCGGGCGAAAAAAGTCATCGAGCTTTCAATGGATGAAGCAAGAAAGCTTGGTCATTCTTACGTTGGCACTGAGCATATCCTTTTAGGTCTTATCCGTGAAGGTGAAGGTGTAGCAGCAAGAGTTCTTAACAATCTTGGAGTAAGTTTAAATAAAGCACGCCAGCAAGTTCTTCAGCTTTTGGGCAGCAATGAATCAGGATCGGGGCATCAGGGCGGCTCAATGAACAATGCCAATACACCCACCCTTGACAGTCTTGCACGCGACTTGACTGCCATTGCACGTGAAGGCAGCTTAGACCCTGTTATCGGCCGAAGCAAAGAGATTCAGAGGGTCATTGAGGTACTGAGCCGCAGAACGAAAAACAATCCAGTCTTAATTGGGGAGCCTGGAGTAGGTAAAACGGCAATCGCAGAGGGATTGGCTCAGCAGATCGTAAATAATGAGGTTCCTGAAATTCTCCGTGATAAACGAGTGATGACTCTAGATATGGGAACTGTTGTAGCAGGAACGAAATACCGCGGTGAGTTTGAGGACCGTCTTAAGAAAGTGATGGACGAAATTCGCCAGGCTGGCAACATTATTTTATTCATTGATGAATTGCATACACTAATTGGAGCTGGAGGCGCAGAGGGCGCAATCGACGCTTCAAATATTCTTAAGCCATCACTTGCAAGAGGTGAATTGCAGTGTATTGGAGCAACAACTCTTGATGAGTACCGCAAATATATTGAAAAAGATGCTGCTTTGGAACGACGCTTCCAGCCAATCCAGGTTGATGAGCCTACAGCTGAAGAAAGCATCCTGATTTTAAAAGGGCTTCGTGACCGCTATGAGGCTCATCACAGAGTATCCATTACAGATGAAGCGATCGATGCTGCAGTAAAACTATCAGACCGTTACATTTCAGATCGGTTCTTACCAGATAAGGCGATCGATTTGATTGATGAGGCAGGTTCAAAAGTGCGCCTTCGTTCATTCACGACTCCTCCAAATTTAAAAGAGCTTGAAATGAAGCTTGAAGAAGTGCGAAAAGAAAAGGATGCATCTGTTCAGAGCCAGGAGTTTGAAAAGGCAGCTTCATTGCGCGATACAGAACAGCGCCTTCGTGAACAGCTTGAGGAAACGAAGAAAACATGGAAAGAAAAACAAGGTCAGGAAAACTCCGAGGTCACAGTTGAGGATATTGCCATGGTTGTGGCCAGCTGGACTGGAATACCTGTATCACGACTTGCTCAAAAAGAAACAGATAAACTTCTGAACATGGAGCAAATCCTCCATAACCGTGTAATTGGCCAAGACGAGGCTGTTGTTGCAGTTGCGAAAGCCGTACGCCGTGCAAGAGCAGGCTTAAAGGATCCAAAGCGCCCAATCGGTTCTTTCGTTTTCTTGGGACCTACTGGAGTAGGGAAAACAGAGCTTGCACGTGCACTTGCAGAATCTATTTTTGGTGACGAAGATGCCATGATCCGCATTGATATGTCTGAATATATGGAGAAGCATTCTACATCCAGACTTGTCGGTTCACCTCCAGGGTATGTCGGCTATGAGGAAGGCGGACAACTGACAGAGAAAGTGCGCAGAAAGCCTTACTCAGTTGTACTTCTTGATGAGATTGAAAAAGCACATCCGGATGTCTTTAACATTCTCCTTCAAGTTCTAGAGGATGGACGTTTAACAGATTCTAAAGGAAGAACAGTTGATTTCAGAAATACGATTTTAATCATGACTTCTAATGTAGGGGCAAGCGAGCTTAAACGCAACAAATACGTTGGCTTCAATGTACAGGACGAAGCGCAGGATTATAAAGATATGAAAGGCAAGGTAATGAGTGAACTCAAAAAAGCATTCAGACCTGAGTTCTTAAACCGTATTGACGAAATCATCGTGTTCCATTCTCTTGAGAAGAAGCACATTAAAGAAATCGTAACGCTGATGGCGGATCAGTTGATGAAACGTCTAGCAGAGCAGGATCTAGTGCTTGAGCTGACGGATGCCGCTCAGGATAAAATAGCAGATGAGGGATTTGATCCTGAATATGGTGCCCGTCCTCTAAGAAGAGCCATTCAAAAGCATGTAGAAGATCGTCTGTCAGAAGAGCTGCTGAGAGGCACAATCGAGAAAGGCCAAAAAGTCGTACTTGATGTAACGGACGGTGAATTTATCGTAAAAAGCTCTGAGGCAGAAGCAGAGAAAATAAAATAATCATCTTAGGCGAAATAATCATGAGGCATACACTTTTTACGTATGCCTCGATTTCGTTTCTGTGATTCACATCAAAAATAACCATTTCTTATTCAAATAGGTAATCTAGTAAGGAAGGACCGAAATAATGGCTAAAACAAAATCGAAATTCATGTGTCTGACGTGCGGATATGAATCTGCCAAATGGATGGGGAAATGTCCAGGCTGCGGCGCATGGAACACGATGACAGAGGAAATTGTCAAAACAGGAACTGCAAATAGAAGAGTTGCCTTTGCGCACTCAGCTCCAGGTCAAACCGCCAATAAACCTTCACCCATTACAAACATTGAAACAACTCAAGAACCGCGCATTAAAACAAACCTGCAGGAATTTAACCGTGTCCTTGGAAGCGGAATTGTAAGGGGCTCCTTAGTGTTAATAGGAGGAGATCCTGGTATAGGAAAATCAACACTTCTGCTTCAAGTTTCTTCTCAGTTAGCCGACAATGGAAACGATGTCTTATATATTTCAGGCGAAGAATCGGTCAAGCAAACGAAAATGAGGGCTGACAGACTTGGTGTTAAATCTGAAAAGCTCTATGTACTTGCTGAAACAGATCTTGAATTTATTTCAAAAGCGATTGATGAAACGAATCCTGCATTTGTAATCGTGGATTCGATCCAAACGGTTTTTCAAAGTGACATTACATCTGCACCGGGGAGTGTTTCACAAGTGCGGGAATGTACTGCTGAACTGATGAGACTCGCGAAAACAAAAGGCATTGCGATCTTTATTGTGGGACATGTCACGAAGGAAGGGTCCATTGCAGGTCCGAGAATCCTAGAACACATGGTTGATACCGTGCTTTATTTTGAAGGAGAACGTCATCATACGTACCGGATTTTAAGGGCGGTGAAAAACCGCTTTGGCTCTACAAATGAAATGGGTATTTTTGAAATGAAAGAAAGCGGTCTTGAGGAGGTACTGAACCCTTCAGAGATTTTTCTTGAGGAACGTTCAAAAGGTGCAGCTGGCTCAACGGTTGTTGCATCGATGGAAGGAACAAGGCCGGTTCTTGTGGAAATTCAGGCGTTAATCTCGCCTACAAGCTTCGGGAATCCGCGAAGAATGGCAACCGGGATTGACCATAATCGTGTACCGCTGTTAATGGCTGTCCTTGAGAAAAGAGTTGGCTTGCTTCTGCAAAACCAGGATGCCTATTTAAAAGTGGCAGGAGGAGTGAAATTAGATGAACCTGCTATTGATTTAGCAATAGCAGTCAGCATAGCTTCAAGCTTTAAGGACGTACCATCAAAAGCGACGGATATCATTATTGGAGAAGTAGGCTTAACAGGCGAAGTCAGACGCGTTTCAAGAATCGAACAGCGCGTCATGGAAGCAGCCAAGCTTGGGTTTAAGCGTGCAATCGTTCCAGAGGCCAACATTGGGGGATGGACGGTGCCGGGGGACATCGAGGTTGTGGGAGTAAAGAACGTCTCAGAGGCCCTGCAGACTACATTAGGGGGGTAGGACAATGATTGATAAAGAGAAAAAAACACATGAAAAAAGCATGAAAGAAATCTTGCAATTTATTGCTCCGGGGACACCTCTCAGAGCTGGAATTGAAAACGTATTGCGGGCAAAAACCGGAGGTCTGATTGTGGTCGGCTTCAGTGATAAAGTAAAAGAGCTGGTAGATGGAGGATTTTACATAAACTCTGCATTTTCCCCGGCTCATCTTTATGAACTGGCTAAAATGGACGGAGCTATTATCCTGAGTGATTCGGGCAATAAAATATTATATGCAAATGCTCAGCTTGTTCCAAATGCTTTTATAGGGTCAATCGAAACAGGTATGCGTCACCGTACGGCAGAGAGAGTGGCGAAGCAGACAGGCAATCTGGTAGTAGCCATTTCACAAAGAAGAAATGTTATTACTCTTTATTACGGAGAGCTTCGTTATGCACTGAGAGACATCGGGGTAATCTTAACGAAGGCAAACCAGGCCATTCAGACGCTTGAGAAATACCGCACCGTTCTTGATCAGTCAATCATAAATCTTGGAGCACTGGAATTTGAAGAACTTGTAACATTTGATGAATTGCTGCAGGTGATTCACCGGATTGAAATGGTTCTTAGAATAAAAAATGAAATCCTAAATTATATTAATGAACTTGGAACGGAAGGGCACCTGATCCGTTTACAGCTGAACGAATTGCTGTCAGATATAGAAGAGGAAGCAGCGCTTGTCATTAAAGATTATTGTTTTGATAAAACACTTGATCCTAAATATGTACTCGATCAATTTCAGGTTCTCACAAATACGGAGCTCTTAGATGACATGGTCCTGCTGAGGCTTCTTGGATATTCAGCACATTTTACCAATCTCGAGGATTTAGTTATGCCCCGTGGCTACAGAGTTCTTAAAAAGATTCCTCGCCTTCCGCCTGTAATAATTGAAAATTTAGTGAACAAATTTACAAATCTGAAACTTATTACGCGTGCAACCGTAGAACAGTTGGATGAGGTTGATGGAATTGGCGAAGTTCGGGCGAAAAAAATTAAAGAAGGTCTGCGCAGGCTGCAGGAGCAACTGCTGATTGATCGTCAAATATAGCGAACTTTTTATGAAACTTTTTGTTTGAACGTTTTAATCCGGCAGATTTAGGTTATATTATTCTTGTTTTTCTTTTTTGGGAAAAGGTATAATCTGTTCTAACATTTCAATCTGTTTACAGCTTTTGAATTTCATATCTTTGGCGTTTTAATTGAATTAAAGTGATTATAATAGATAAAAAGGAGGTGGAGGTATGTTAAAGCGTATTGTGCAGATCTTTTTCCTGTTTCTTGGAGGAACTCTAGGCATTTTCTTTATGCCGGAGCTTATGAGATTGTTAAATCTACAAGACATACCTTTTATTAATTCACCATATGCATTAGCCATTTTAGGAGCAATATTATTCTATATAGCAACGTTCTGGCTTGTCGATTATGTAATTAACTGGGTAAAGCTCTTAGAAGAATCACTGGTAAAGGCACCTGTAACGGATGTTCTATTTGGTAGTTTAGGATTGATTGTCGGACTTATAATTGCCTTTCTTATCGTAAATGTTATTCCGTTTAAAGACATCCAATATCAAGTGTTCAGTACGATTATTCCGATCTTTCTTACACTTTTGCTTGGGTACCTTGGTTTTCAGGTCGGATTCAAGCGGAAAGATGAGTTAATCAATCTTTTCTCTATTTCCGGCAAAATCGGAAAGAAAAAAGGCGCTGGCGAGGAAGAAACAGAAACAGAAGACAAAAAGCTTAAAATTTTGGATACAAGCGTAATTATCGACGGCAGAATCGCAGATATCTGCCAGACGGGATTTTTAGAAGGCACAATTGTGATTCCTCAATTTGTACTTGAAGAACTGCAGCACATTGCCGATTCCTCTGATGCATTAAAACGAAATCGCGGAAGACGCGGACTTGATATCTTGAACCGCATTCAAAAGGAGCTGTCCATTAAAGTAGAGATTTATGAGGGCGACTTTGATGAAATACAAGAGGTTGACAGCAAACTCGTAAAACTGGCCAAGCTTACATCAGGCGTCGTGGTAACAAACGATTTTAACTTAAACAAAGTATGTGAGCTTCAGGGTGTAGCAGTATTAAATATCAATGACTTAGCAAACGCTGTGAAGCCGGTTGTATTGCCTGGGGAAGAAATGAAAGTACAAGTCATTAAAGATGGAAAAGAACATAATCAGGGCGTCGCCTATTTAGATGACGGCACGATGATTGTTGTTGAAGATGGAAGAGATTATATAGGCAAGCACATTGATGTTATTGTTACTAGTGTGCTGCAGACATCTGCCGGAAGAATGATTTTTGCTAAACCCAAGCTGCTGGAAAAAGCATTGTAGGGGAGTAAACGCATGAAGTATGAAGTAGTCATTCCTGCTGCAGGACAAGGAAAGCGAATGAATGCAGGGAAGAACAAGCAATTCATTGAGCTTGATGGAATACCTGTTATTGTTCATACATTGAAAGTTTTTGAATATGATCCACAATGTACAGGCATTCTCTTAGTTGTAAATCCGAACGAAAGAGATATTTTTGCCGCCATGGCTGATCAATACGAAATCAGTAAGATTAAAGGTTTGATCAGCGGGGGCAGTGAGAGGCAGCACAGCGTGTATAATGGTCTCAAGGCAGCATCTTCCGAGATTGTTCTTGTCCATGACGGAGCACGTCCATTCATCAAGAAAAACATGATGACAAAACTAGTTAAAGCAGCAAGTGAAGATGGAGCTGCAACGGTTGCAGTCCCTGTAAAGGACACCATTAAACGTGTTCTAAACAGCGAAGTGATTGAAACAGTTGAACGTTCTAGCTTGTGGGCCGTACAGACCCCACAAGCTTTTCGTCTTTCAGATATCCTCACTGCCCACGAGGAAGCGCTGCAGTCTGGGTTCTTAGGAACCGATGACGCGAGTTTGATTGAAAGAAGCGGAAGGAAAGTTCAAGTGATCGAGGGCGACTATACAAATATAAAACTAACGACACCAGATGATCTGCTGCTTGCAAAAGCCATCTTAGAAAGTGAAAGAGGGGAAACGTAATGTTGAGAATTGGACAGGGATTTGATGTGCACCAGCTCGTAGAAGGCCGCCCGCTCATCCTCGGAGGAATCGAGATTCCGTATGAAAAAGGACTGCTGGGCCATTCGGATGCGGATGTTTTGCTTCACACAGTAGCTGATGCATGCCTTGGTGCTATTGCTGCCGGTGATATCGGCAAGCATTTTCCGGATACCGATCCTGAATTTAAAGATGCAGATTCCGCAAAATTGCTGCAGCATGTTTGGCAGCTCGTAAAAGAAAAAGGATATACGCTTGGAAATATTGATTGTACTATCATTGCTCAGAAGCCTAAGATGGCTCCATATATTGATCAAATGAGAGAAAGAATTGCTGAGTTGCTTGAGGCTGATGTCAATCAAGTGAATGTAAAAGCAACAACGACTGAACAGCTTGGTTTTACGGGCAGAGGAGAAGGAATAGCTTCACAGGCAACGGTTCTCATTCAGAAAAAATAATCACGGATCATCTTTTGAACAGAGTGACTTTAGTGATAAAATGAAACGGACGTTAAAGATTATCGGAGGTACAACCATGACAAATGAAGTAAGAGTGCGATACGCTCCAAGTCCGACTGGACATTTACATATCGGGAATGCCCGAACAGCCCTTTTTAATTATTTATATGCGAGAAATACAGGCGGCAAGTTTATTATCCGAATTGAAGACACGGATAAGAAGAGAAATATTGAAGGCGGTGAAGAAAGCCAGCTTAAATATTTGAAATGGCTCGGCATTGACTGGGATGAAAGCATCGATACAGACGGTGAATACGGTCCATACAGACAGTCAGAGCGCAATGATCTTTATAAAAAATATTACGATGAACTTCTTTCTGCCGAAAAGGCGTATAAATGCTATTGTACAGAAGAAGAGCTTGAGCAGGAGCGGGAAGAGCAAAGTGCCCGCGGCGAAACTCCTCAATATTCTGGAAAATGCGCACATTTAACACCAGAAGAGCAGCAAAAGCTTGAGGATGAAGGAAGAAAACCAAGCATTCGTTTCCGAGTTCCAAAGGGAGAGGTCATTACATTTAACGATATCGTGAAAGATGAAATCTCATTCGAAACTGATGGAATCGGCGACTATGTCATTGTAAAAAAAGACGGAACGCCAACTTATAACTTCGCTGTAGCAGTAGATGATTATTTAATGAAAATGACGCATGTTCTTCGCGGGGAAGACCACATTTCAAATACCCCGAAGCAAATTATGATTTTCAATGCATTAGGCTGGGAAGCACCTATATTCGGCCACATGACACTGATCGTCAATGAAAACCGCAAAAAATTAAGCAAACGCGATGAATCAATTATTCAATTTATTGAACAATATAAAGAACTGGGCTATTTACCGCAGGCGCTCTTTAACTTTATCGGCATGCTAGGATGGTCTCCGGGCGGCGAGGAAGAAATCTTCAGCAAAGAGCAGTTCATCGAAATATTCGATCCGAGTCGACTATCGAAATCACCGGCTGTTTTTGATACACAGAAGTTAATGTGGCTGAACAATCAATATGTCAAACAGCTAGAATTAGATCAGCTGGTTGAGCTGTCTCTTCCTCATTTGATCAAAGCTGGAAAAGTATCAGAAGCTGCTTCAGCAGAAGAACTGGGCTGGGCGCAGAAATTAATCGGCCTTCATCAGGACAAAATGAGTTACGGTGCAGAAATTGTTGAGCTGACTGAGCTTTTCTTTAAAGAAGAAATTACTTATAATCGCGAAGCGCGAAATGTTCTAGAAGAGGAACAGGTTCCAGAGGTGCTTACAGCATTTGCAGAGGAAATTGAGAAACTTGAGTCCTTTACGGCTGATCAAATTAAAGCTGCTACGAAAGCTGTTCAGAAGTCTACCGGACATAAAGGAAAGAATCTGTTTATGCCAATCCGTGTTGCAACAACTGGACAAACTCATGGTCCCGATTTGCCTCAGGCAATCGAGCTGCTCGGAAAAGAAACAATTTTAACCCGATTAAAAAGTGCGAACAGTTAACTTTTTTCTGAAAATGTAATATAGTATGATTAATACATTTAAACGCGTTGATAAGGAGAAGTAGAGAGTCCATTTCCATGATAGAGAGAACCTCCCCGGCTGAAAGAGGTTTATGCGAAATCATTCTCGAAATGCACCTTTGAGTCTTTTATTGAACCATCAGCCAGTCTGACGCATTAAATAAAAGCGGAGTGCTCACCGTTACAGGAGCCTAAAGTTGAAGCAGGCAATTTTTTGCTTGTTTAAACAGAGTGGAACCGCGCATTTAAAGCGTCTCTGTCTATTAGGCAGAGGCGCTTTTTTAGTTTCAATTAAAAATCATGGGGAATGTTTGGGGGGAATAGAATGTTCAAAATGCTGAAAGAAGATATCGAGGTTGTTTTCGAACAGGATCCGGCTGCAAGGTCTTATTTAGAAGTCATTCTTACTTATTCCGGGCTTCATGCAATTTGGGCGCACCGGCTGGCACATGCTTTTTTTAGACGGAATCTGTTCTTCATTGCAAGAGTCATTTCTCAAGTGAGCCGCTTTTTTACAGGAATCGAAATCCATCCAGGCGCGAAAATCGGGAGGCGCTTTTTTATAGACCACGGTATGGGTGTTGTGATTGGTGAAACGTGTGAAATCGGTAATAACGTAACAGTCTTCCAAGGGGTAACTTTAGGCGGAACCGGGAAAGAAAAAGGAAAGAGGCATCCGACCATTCTGGATAACGCTTTGATTGCTACAGGTGCGAAAGTACTGGGATCCATTACAGTCGGTGCTTATTCTAAGATTGGTGCGGGTTCGGTTGTGCTCCGTGATGTGCCTGATCATTCCACTGTTGTAGGAATACCAGGCAAGGTCGTGATACAAAATGGGAAGAGAATCAAAAATGATCTTGATCACTGCAATCTTCCTGATCCAGTCGCAGACAGGTTCAAAGAACTGGAAGCAGAAATGCTGCATTTGAGACAAGAACTTGCACATTTGAAAGAAGGGAAGAGTCAAGATGACCATCAAGTTATACAATACGCTAACCAGACAAAAGGAAACATTTAAGCCGCTTGAAGAGGGAAAGGTCAAAATGTATGTGTGCGGACCGACCGTTTATAACTATATCCATATAGGAAATGCCCGTCCTGCCATAGTCTATGATACTGTCCGGAAATATTTGGAGTATAGAGGATACGATGTCACTTATGTATCAAACTTTACAGATGTAGATGATAAGCTGATAAAGGCTGCAAATGAGCTTGGAGAAGATGTTCAGACAATTGCGGACCGTTTTATTGAAGCCTATTTTGAAGATGTCACGGCTCTTGGCTGCGACCGTGCAACAGCTCATCCGCGTGTGACTGAAAGCATGGATATTATTATCGACTTTATTTCAGCTTTAATTGAAAAAGGGTTTGCTTATGAAGCAGATGGGGATGTGTATTATAGAACAAGAGTTTTTAAAGATTACGGAAAGCTCTCTCATCAGTCCATTGATGAACTACGAGTTGGTGCCAGAATCGATGCAGGAGAGAAGAAGCAGGATTCACTTGATTTCGCGCTTTGGAAAGCGGCAAAAGAGGGCGAGATTTCTTGGGAAAGTCCATGGGGAGAAGGAAGACCCGGCTGGCATATTGAGTGCTCCGCTATGGTCCATGATCATTTCGGAGATACAATTGATATCCATGCAGGGGGACAGGACTTAACATTCCCTCACCATGAGAATGAAATTGCACAATCTGAAGCCCTGACAGAAAAACCGTTTGCTAACTACTGGCTGCATAATGGGTATATTAATATTAACAACGAAAAAATGTCGAAGTCTCTAGGCAACTTTGTATTGGTTCATGACATCCTGAAAGAACATGATGCCCAGGTTCTTAGATTGTTCATGCTGTCCGTTCACTACCGTCATCCGATTAATTATTCCGTTGATTTGCTTGAGAGCACTAAAAATGCATTAGACCGCCTTCGTACATCTTACGAAAATCTGCTGCACCGTGCACAAAGCAGCACTGACTTAACCGATGATAATGAAAAGTGGCTGAACATTATCTCTGAACAGCGCGCGGTTTTTGTAGAAGCTATGGATGATGATTTCAACACAGCCAACGCCATTTCAGTTATGTTTGAATTGTCAAAGCAAGCCAACTACTATTTGCAGGAAAAGAATACTTCAAAAGAAGTAATTGCTGCTTTCACTGATGCATTTGATGAGCTTGGAGCTGTACTTGGCCTTCAGTTTGGAAATAAAGAACTTTTGGATGCGGAAATTGAAGAATTGATTGAAAAGCGCATTCAAGCCAGAAAAGACCGTAACTTCCAGCTGTCAGATGAAATCCGGGATCAGCTGAAGGGTATGAACATCATTTTAGAAGATACGCCTCAAGGCACGAGATGGAAAAGAGGGTAAGCATGCTTCACTTAGAAGATATTCCGAACCCAAAACAAGTGAACAGCCTGGCTCTTGCCTATATAGGTGATGCTATTTATGAAGTCTACGTAAGGCATCACCTGCTTTCTAAAGGCAACGTCCGTCCAAATCAGCTGCATAAATTAGCAACAAAATATGTTTCAGCCAAGGCGCAGGCAACAATTCTTCATGAATTGTCAAAAGCAGATTATTTTTCTGAAGAAGAAATGGCGATCATACGCCGCGGCCGAAATGCAAAATCAGGCACGGTTCCAAAGAACACAGATGTTCAAACCTACCGCTACAGTACAGCATTTGAAGCATTAATCGGCTACCTGCATCTTGAAAAAAATGCAGACCGTCTAGCAGAAATCATTCAGTCGTCATTTGAATTGATTCAGAACGAAGGGAGGAAATAGGAATGTCAGAAGAATATATTATTGGCCGCAACACCGTCATTGAAGCATTAAAATCGACAAGAAATGTGTATAAAATCTGGATGGCGGAAAACTCCGTCAAGGGACAAGCCCAGCAAATAATGGTGCTTGCAAAAGAAAAGGGAATTTCCATTCAGTCTGTTCCTAAAAAGAAAATTGATCAAATGGTTGAAGGAAATCATCAAGGTGTCGTTGCTCAGGTAGCAGCGTATGAATACTCAGAGGTAGATGATATCCTAAAGGCGGCTGAAGATAAAAATGAAGCTCCATTTATTCTTCTTTTAGATGAAATTGAAGACCCTCATAACCTTGGTTCTATTATGAGAACAGCAGATGCAACAGGTGCGCACGGCATCATCATTCCTAAAAGAAGAGCAGTTGGTCTGACGGCTACAGTTGCGAAGTCTTCTACTGGCGCAATTGAATATATCCCTGTAGCAAGAGTGACAAATATGGCAAGAACCATTGAGGAATTAAAGGAACGGGGCGTCTGGATTGTTGGCACAGATGCTAAAGGGTCAGATGATTACCGTTCTATGGACGGAAAAATGCCTCTTGGATTAGTTATAGGCAGTGAAGGTAAAGGAATGGGAAGACTGGTTAAAGAAAAATGCGATTTTCTGGTCAACTTGCCGATGGCTGGCCGGGTCACTTCGCTCAATGCCTCAGTGGCAGCAAGTCTGCTGATGTATGAGGTCTTTAGAAAGCGTCACCCTTTAGGAGAATAAGGTAATGGATATCCTTCTTGTTGACGGATATAACATCATCGGTGCTTGGGCGAATCTTCAATCATTAAAAAAAGAGAATCTCTCAGAAGCAAGAGAGCTGCTTATTCAGAAAATGGCAGAGTATCAAGCTTACACCGGTTACCGGGTAATCGTCATATTCGATGCTCATCAAGTGAAGGGTATTGAAAAGAAACAAAAAAACCACCGTGTCGAAGTAATTTATACCCGGGAAAATGAAACGGCAGATGAACGCATTGAAAAACTTGCGATTTCACTGAACAATATTAAGACACAGATTCACGTGGCAACTTCCGATTTCACAGAGCAATGGGCCATTTTTGGCCAGGGAGCTCTCAGAAAATCGGCAAGAGAACTTTTAAATGAAGTGGAAGCCATTGAAAAAAGAATTCAAAAAAGAGTAGAGAAAATCAAAGTGAACAGTCCTCAATCAAAGATTCCTATAACAGATGATGTCCTGAAAATGTTTGAAAAATGGCGCAGGGGCGATTTATAGCCTGTTGACGCTTTCAAAAATCATACTGTATAATATTTCTATCTATTGTGCGGTCGGGGGGATCGGCATGAACACACATTTCAGCACGGGTAGACTCAGCAAGGAAGACTTTCATGCTCTTTTGGATGAACAGGTTGTGGAGCTTGTTCATAATGGAGACAGCGATGCTCTTGATTATTTAATAACCAAATACCGTAATTTTGTTAGAGCGAAGGCAAGGTCCTATTTCCTGATAGGCGCTGACAGAGAAGATATTATTCAAGAAGGTATGATCGGTTTGTATAAAGCTATACGTGATTTCAGAGAGGACAAGCTTACTTCTTTCAAAGCTTTTGCAGAACTGTGCATCACGCGCCAAATCATTACCGCTATTAAAACCGCAACCCGTCAAAAACATATTCCTCTTAACTCTTATGTTTCACTGGACAAGCCGATTTACGATGAAGAATCAGACCGGACACTGATGGATGTCATTTCAGGGGCGAAAGTCATGGACCCGGAAGAACTGATTATAAATCAGGAAGAATTTGACGATATTGAATTGAAAATGGGAGAGCTTCTGAGCGACCTGGAACGGAAAGTGCTTGTTCTCTATCTGGACGGCAGATCCTATCAGGAAATTTCTGAAGAGCTCAACCGCCACGTCAAATCAATAGATAACGCCCTTCAGCGGGTGAAGAGAAAGCTTGAAAGATATCTAGAGCTTCGTGAAATCAACATGTAAAAATTATGTAAAACATGTTAGGTGTGATTGACGAAGAACCTTGCGTGTGTTACATTTTTAAAGAAAAAATGAAGGACTAGCGGAAGGTGCCATAAATGCGTAAGAAAGTTACATTGGCTTGCACAGACTGTGGAAGCAGAAACTACACAACCATGAAAAACACGTCAAGCTCCGAAGAGCGTTTAGAATTCAAGAAATTTTGCAAAGCTTGTAACGCACATACGGACCACCGTGAAACAAAGTAGTAATCATCTCATGATTCTTTATTTCTATGACAGGCTTTCTGAATTCTCTTGGAGGTAATGTAAATGCAGCGTATTGTTAATTTTTTCAAAGATGTATCCCGTGAAATGAAAAAGGTCAGCTGGCCAAAAGGCAAAG
This sequence comes from Metabacillus dongyingensis, assembly GCF_019933155.2. NCBI lineage: Bacteria > Bacillati > Bacillota > Bacilli > Caryophanales > Bacillaceae > Metabacillus > Metabacillus dongyingensis. The sequence goes on from NZ_CP082944.1 coordinate 125,309, forward strand.
AATTGACACGCTATACGATTATAGTTATTGCAACTGTCGCTTTTGCTGTAGTCTTTTTCGCCATTATTGATTTGGGAATTTCATCGTTAATTCGTCTAGTGTCTTAAAAAATAAACTGGGATCTTCAATTTCATTTTATTTTTTGAATAATAGATATAAAATCGTGCTATAATAGAGAATATTATATTTCCCCAAAAACCCGTTCGACGGGTTTTTTCATTGTCTTCAAAAGAGTCAGCCAAAGAAATAAGAACAGCAGATTCAAAATATAAGATTTAAAAAGCAGGGAGGGAATGGACAAATCGTCCTATAAAAGATGGAGAAAAATTGGTATGTAGTCCACACTTATTCCGGTTATGAGAATAAGGTAAAGGCGAATCTTGAAAAGCGTGTAGAATCAATGGGCATGCAAGATAAAATCTTCCGTGTAATCGTTCCGGAAGAGGAAGAAACAGATTATAAAAACGGCAAAAAGAAAGTAACAAAGAAAAAGGTATTCCCAGGTTATGTCCTAGTAGAAATCGTCATGACAGATGATTCATGGTACGTAGTCCGGAATACACCTGGTGTAACAGGATTTGTAGGTTCAGCTGGATCAGGTTCAAAGCCAACAGCGCTCCTTCCGGAAGAAGTTGTAACGATCCTTAAGCATATGGGAATGGAAGAAAAGAGAGTTGAACTTGATTTCGATTTGAAAGAGACTGTAAAAGTAATAGACGGACCTTTTGCTAACTTTACCGGATCAATTGAAGAGATTGATAAAGATAAGAGCAAAGTGAAGGTGCTTGTGAATATGTTCGGCCGCGAAACACCGGTTGAGCTGGAATTTTCACAAGTTGATAAATTATAAGAAAAAACTTGAATTCACAAAAGAAAAGTGATAATATTTCATAAGTCAGTATGTCTCGCTTTGCGGGACATAAAACTTGATTAATTTCTATCATTCATATAAAGAATGAACGACATGAGTGGGAGGGTATTACCCTATTACCACATCACGGACTTAAGGAGGTGTGTCTCGTGGCTAAAAAAGTAATTAAAATGGTTAAATTGCAAATTCCTGCTGGAAAAGCAAATCCAGCGCCGCCGGTTGGTCCTGCATTAGGTCAAGCTGGTGTTAACATCATGGGATTCTGTAAGGAGTTTAACGCTCGTACAGCTGATCAGGCTGGACTTATCATTCCTGTTGAAATTACGGTATTTGAAGACCGTTCATTTACATTTATTACAAAAACTCCGCCTGCTGCAGTATTGCTTAAGAAAGCAGCTGGTATCGAGTCAGGTTCAGGTGAACCTAACCGTAATAAAGTAGCAACAGTTAAGCGTGATAAAGTACGTGAAATCGCTGAAACAAAAATGCCTGACTTAAATGCAGCTAATGTTGAATCAGCTATGCGTATGGTTGAAGGTACTGCGCGCAGCATGGGTATCGTCATCGAAGACTAATTGTTGTTTTGTTTTAGGGGTTGCGAGTTTGCTTTTAACAAGTTCGCAACCTTTATTCGTGGGAGGTTATTCCGCTAAAACCACTAAGGAGGAAATTTAAAATGGCTAAAAGAGGTAAAAAGTACGTAGAAGCTGCTAAATTAGTAGACCGTACTCAAGCTTACGGAGTTCAAGAAGCAATTGAACTTGTAAAGAAAACAAACACAGCTAAATTTGATGCAACAGTTGAAGTTGCATTCCGTTTAGGCGTTGATCCACGTAAAAACGATCAGCAAATCCGCGGAGCAGTTGTTCTTCCAAACGGAACAGGTAAAACTCAACGCGTTTTAGTATTTGCTAAAGGTGAAAAAGCGAAAGAAGCAGAAGCTGCTGGAGCTGATTTCGTAGGCGATGCTGACTATATCGCTAAAATCCAACAAGGATGGTTTGACTTCGATGTAATCGTAGCTACTCCTGACATGATGGGTGAAGTTGGTAAGCTCGGCCGCGTACTTGGACCAAAAGGCTTAATGCCAAACCCTAAAACTGGCACTGTTTCATTTGACGTTGAAAAAGCAGTTAAAGAAATCAAAGCTGGTAAAGTTGAATACCGTGTTGACAAAGCTGGTAACATCCACGTGCCAATCGGTAAAGTATCTTTCGAAGACAGCAAGCTAGTTGAAAACTTCACTACAATCTTCGAAACGTTATTAAAAGCAAAACCTGCTGCTGCAAAAGGCACATACATGAAGAACGTAGCTGTTGCTTCTACTATGGGACCTGGCGTTAAAGTTGATTCATCAAGTTTCGGCGTTAAATAATAGTTGACATAAGGGTCAACTTTATATATAATCAAAAATGTTGTTTAACAAATTAACTTCATTTATACCGTAGACAGTAGGTGCTTGCATAAGCTTAATTTCCTGCCGAGGTGTATATATGTGAACTAGAATTATTAGATCGCTTGTATATATACTGCCTCCATGTCTAACGTGGAGGCATTTCTTGTTTTAAGAGAAAACACCGATCGGTATAAGTGTGGGACTTTGATTCTTACAGGAGGTGTATCAATGAGCAGCGCTATCGAAACAAAAAAATCCATCGTAGATGACATTACTGCTAAATTTCGCGACAGCAAAACAACAATCGTTGTTGACTACCGCGGTTTAACAGTAGCAGAAGTTACTGAACTTCGTAAAACTCTTCGTGAAGCTGGCATCGAGTTCAAAGTTTACAAAAACACAATGACTCGCCGTGCAGTTGAAAATGTTGAACTTACTGGTCTTAATGACGCCCTAACAGGTCCTAATGCAATTGCATTCAGTAATGAAGACGTAGTTGCTCCAGCTAAGATTCTTAACGATTTTGCTAAAAAGCATGACGCGTTAGAAATCAAAGCAGGTGTAATCGAAGGAAACATCGCAACTGTAGAACAAATTAAAGCTCTTGCTGATCTTCCGTCACGTGAAGGCTTACTTTCTATGTTGCTTAGCGTTCTTCAAGCTCCAATCCGCAATCTTGCACTTGCTACTAAAGCAGTTGCAGAACAAAAAGAAGAGCAAGGCGCTTAATCTGTTTGACCTGTACCAAAACAAAAAACTAATAGGTTTATAAGGAGGAAATATACAATGACTAAAGAACAAATCATTGAAGCAGTTAAAGAAATGACTGTTTTAGAATTAAACGACTTAGTTAAAGCAATCGAAGAAGAATTTGGCGTAACTGCAGCTGCTCCTGTAGCAATGGCTGGTGGCGCTGCTGGTGGCGAAGCTGCTGCTGAGCAAACTGAATTTGATGTAGTACTTGCTAGCGCTGGTGCTCAAAAAATCAAAGTTATCAAAGTAGTACGTGAAATCACTGGTCTTGGCTTGAAAGAAGCTAAAGAATTAGTTGACAACACTCCTAAAGCTGTTAAAGAAGGAATCGCTAAAGAAGAAGCTGAAGAAATCAAAGGCAAACTTGAAGAAGTTGGCGCTTCTGTAGAAGTTAAGTAATTCCAAAAAGACAAAGCTCGCTTAATTCATATAGCGAGCTTTTTTTTCACGTTTGACATGAAATTGATTTTTTGCAGATACTAGGTATGAAAAATACCATGATTTGCTATACTCCTTTAACATGGAGGGAAAAAGATGACAAATCATTATTATTCACAACAGCCAGAGGCTGAGAGTAACCGTAAATCATGGACGTTTACTTTAAGAGGGAATTCCTTTCATTTTCAAAGTGATCGCGGCGTTTTTTCAAAAAATGAAGTCGACTTCGGTTCAAGACTGCTGATTGAAACATTTACAAAACCTGAACAAAAAGGCGACATGTTAGACGTTGGCTGCGGATACGGACCAATTGGAATTTCGCTTGCTAAAGAATTCAAGGATCTCACAGTTGATATGATCGATGTTAATGAGAGAGCGGTAGAACTTGCGAAAGTAAATGCAGAAGCAAACGGTGTGAAAAATGTCCGTATTATCGCAAGCAATCTTTTTGAAAATGTTGATCCTTCGAAAAAGTATGCGGCTGTCTTAACCAATCCACCTATCCGTGCAGGAAAAAAGGTTGTTCACGAGATTTTTGAAAAAAGCTTTGAATCTCTTTTGCCGGGCGGAGAATTATGGATTGTCATTCAGAAAAAGCAAGGAGCCCCTTCGGCTATTGCTAAATTGGGTGAGATGTTTAAAGAGGTTGTTACAGTCAAAAAGGATAAAGGCTACTTTATTATCAGAGCAGAAAAAGATTGACTCGTATTTTTCGCTATGTTAATATTATAAAATGCCAATATATATATTCCATAAGTCTCTATTTTTTGAGATAAATGTATAAATATAGGACAGATGGAAAAACTTATAAAATCAATAGTACGTTTTACAAAAGTGGTTTTCTAATTTATAGAGACCTTTTTATTTTTGTTTTCTCCTTGTATGTGTATTGGTGGTTAATAGATTGATTTACGAGTACATATTACAAGTTATATTACGCTTGATTTGAGGGGTGAAGCAGTTGACAGGTCAACTAGTTCAGTATGGACGACACCGCCAACGCAGAAGTTATGCACGTATTAGTGAAGTGTTAGAATTACCAAATCTTATTGAGATTCAAACCTCTTCCTATCAGTGGTTTCTTGATGAGGGTCTTAGAGAAATGTTCCAGGACATATCTCCTATCGAAGACTTCACTGGTAACCTCTCGCTAGAATTTATTGATTATAGTTTAGGTGATCCTAAATATTCAGTAGAGGAATCTAAAGAGCGCGATGTTACCTATTCTGCACCGCTTCGTGTGAAGGTGCGTTTAATTAACAAGGAAACTGGTGAAGTAAAAGATCAGGATGTTTTCATGGGTGATTTCCCATTGATGACTGAAACAGGTACATTTGTGATTAACGGTGCTGAGCGTGTTATCGTATCACAGCTCGTACGTTCACCAAGTGTTTATTACAGCGGAAAAGTCGATAAAAATGGTAAAAAAGGCTTTACTGCAACTGTCATTCCAAACCGTGGCGCTTGGTTAGAGTACGAAACAGATGCTAAAGATGTTGCATATGTGCGTATTGATCGCACTCGGAAATTGCCGGTAACGGTTCTTTTGCGCGCACTAGGGTTTGGCTCTGATCAAGAAATCACCGATCTTTTCGGTGAAAATGAATACCTTCGCAACACACTTGATAAGGACAATACAGAAAGCACAGAAAAAGCTCTTCTTGAAATCTATGAGCGTCTGCGCCCTGGTGAGCCTCCAACAGTGGATAATGCGAAGAGCTTGCTTGATTCAAGATTCTTTGATCCAAAACGCTATGATCTTGCAAGTGTAGGACGCTACAAGATCAATAAAAAGCTTCATATTAAAAATCGCCTTTTCAACCAGCGTCTTGCGGAAACACTGGTAGACCCTGAAACTGGTGAAATTATTGCAGAAAAAGATACTTTAATTGATAGACGCACACTTGACCGAATCATTCCTAATTTAGAGAGTGGAGTAGGCTTCAGAAAAATAACGCCATCAGGCGGAGTTGTTGAAGAAGATGTGACGCTTCAATCAATTAAAATTTATGCTCCTATCGATTCAGAAGGTGAAAAAGTCATTAACGTAATCAGCAACGCTTATGTTGAAGAGAACGTTAAAAATATTACGCCTGCTGACATCCTGTCTTCAATTAGTTATTTCTTTAACTTGCTTCATGGAGTAGGAGACACAGATGATATCGACCATTTAGGAAACCGTCGTCTGCGTTCTGTAGGGGAGCTTCTTCAAAATCAATTCAGAATCGGTCTTTCACGTATGGAGCGTGTTGTACGCGAGAGAATGTCCATTCAAGATACAAATACAATTACACCTCAGCAGCTGATTAACATTCGTCCTGTTATTGCGTCAATTAAAGAGTTCTTCGGAAGCTCTCAGTTATCGCAGTTCATGGATCAGACGAATCCGCTTGCTGAATTAACTCATAAACGCCGTCTGTCTGCACTTGGACCTGGTGGTTTAACACGTGAACGTGCTGGATTTGAAGTGCGTGACGTTCATTACTCTCACTATGGCCGCATGTGTCCGATCGAAACTCCTGAGGGACCAAACATCGGTTTGATCAACTCTCTGTCTTCATATGCTAAAGTCAATCGCTTTGGTTTCATTGAAACGCCGTATCGCCGCGTGGATCCTGAAACAGGGAAAGTAACTTCCCGCATCGATTACTTAACAGCAGATGAAGAGGATAATTATGTAGTTGCCCAAGCAAACGCTCGTTTAGCAGATGATGGTTCATTCATTGATGAGGACATCGTTTCCCGTTTCCGCGGTGAGAACACAGTTATGTCCCGTGACAGAATGGATTACATGGATGTATCTCCTAAACAGGTAGTTTCTGCAGCAACAGCATGTATCCCGTTCCTGGAAAATGATGACTCCAACCGTGCCCTTATGGGAGCGAACATGCAGCGACAAGCAGTACCTCTTATGAACCCTGAGTCTCCGATTGTCGGAACAGGCATGGAGTATGTATCAGGCAAAGACTCTGGTGCTGCAGTAATCTGTAAGTTCCCTGGAGTAGTTGAAAAAGTAGAAGCTAAAAACATCTGGGTACGACGCTACGAAGATGTGGATGGCGTGAAAACAAAAGGCAACTTAGATAAGTACAGCCTTCTTAAATTCATTCGTTCTAACCAAGGTACCTGCTACAACCAGCGTCCGATTGTAAGTGTCGGCGATGAAGTTGTTAAAGGTGAAATCCTTGCAGATGGACCTTCTATGGAAAAAGGCGAATTGGCACTTGGACGCAACGTTATGGTTGCATTCATGACATGGGATGGCTACAACTATGAGGATGCCATCATCATGAGTCAGCGTCTTGTAAAAGATGATGTTTATACTTCTATTCATATCGAAGAATATGAATCAGAATCACGTGATACAAAGCTTGGACCTGAAGAAATCACACGCGATATCCCGAATGTTGGAGAAGATGCGCTTCGCAACTTAGACGACCGCGGTATTATCCGTGTCGGTGCAGAAGTAAAAGACGGAGATCTGCTTGTTGGTAAGGTTACGCCAAAAGGGGTAACTGAACTGACTGCGGAAGAACGCCTGCTTCATGCGATCTTTGGTGAAAAAGCAAGGGAAGTCCGTGATACTTCACTTCGTGTTCCTCACGGAGGCGGCGGTATCGTTCTGGATGTTAAAGTGTTCAACCGTGAAGACGGAGATGAACTTCCACCTGGAGTTAACCAGTTAGTCCGTGCATACATCGTTCAGAAGCGTAAAATTTCTGAAGGGGATAAAATGGCCGGACGTCACGGAAACAAAGGTGTTATCTCAAGAATTCTTCCTGAAGAAGATATGCCGTATCTTCCAGACGGCACACCGGTGGATATCATGTTAAATCCGCTGGGCGTTCCATCTCGTATGAACATCGGTCAGGTGCTTGAACTGCATCTTGGAATGGCAGCGCGCAAGCTTGGCTTACACGTTGCATCTCCAGTATTTGATGGTGCCCGCGAGGAAGATGTTTGGTCAACTCTTGAAGAAGCTGGCATGGCACGCGATGCTAAAACAGTTCTTTATGATGGCCGTTCAGGTGAACCGTTTGATAACCGTGTATCAGTAGGTATCATGTACATGATTAAACTTGCCCACATGGTTGATGATAAATTGCATGCACGTTCAACAGGTCCTTACTCACTTGTTACACAGCAGCCTCTTGGCGGTAAAGCCCAATTTGGCGGACAGCGTTTCGGAGAAATGGAAGTATGGGCACTTGAAGCTTATGGCGCAGCTTATACTCTTCAAGAGATTCTCACAGTTAAGTCGGATGATGTTGTTGGCCGTGTGAAAACGTACGAAGCAATCGTCAAAGGCGAAAATGTTCCGGAGCCTGGGGTTCCAGAATCATTCAAAGTATTAATTAAAGAGCTTCAAAGCTTAGGTATGGATGTCAAGATTCTCTCAAGCGACGAAAAAGAAATCGAAATGAGAGACTTAGAAGATGATGAAGAAGGACAGCAATCAGAAGGTTTATCCTTGAATGATCAGCCGGATGATCTTTCATCAGCAGCCATGGAAAAAGAAAAAGACGCAGTTACTAAAGAATAGTAAGCAATAAGGGTAAAACCTGAAGACGAAAAGGGAGGTAGGCCCCTTGCTAGATGTAAATAACTTTGAGTATATGAACATCGGTCTCGCTTCACCTGATAAAATTCGCTCGTGGTCATTCGGTGAAGTTAAGAAACCAGAAACGATTAACTATCGTACATTAAAACCAGAAAAAGACGGTTTGTTCTGTGAGCGCATTTTCGGTCCTACAAAGGACTGGGAATGTCATTGCGGAAAATATAAAAGAGTTCGCTACAAAGGTGTAGTCTGTGATCGATGCGGAGTTGAAGTAACTCGTGCAAAGGTTCGCCGTGAGCGTATGGGGCATATTGAACTTGCTGCCCCTGTTTCACACATTTGGTATTTCAAAGGCATTCCTAGCCGCATGGGCTTAGTCCTTGATATGTCTCCGCGTGCACTAGAAGAAGTGATTTACTTCGCTTCTTACGTGGTTACAGAAACAGGCGACACGCCGCTTGAGAAAAAACAGCTGCTTTCTGAAAAAGAATATAGAGCATACCGTGATAAATACAGCTCAACTTTCCAGGCTGCAATGGGTGCAGAAGCAATTAAAAAACTTCTCTCTGACATCGACTTGGACAAAGAAGTTGATCAGCTTAAAGAAGAGCTTAAAACATCACAGGGTCAGCGCAGAACCCGTGCAATCAAACGTTTAGAAGTATTAGAAGCGTTCCGCAACTCAGGAAATGAGCCATCATGGATGATCCTTGATGTGCTTCCGGTCATCCCGCCTGAACTTCGTCCGATGGTTCAATTAGACGGAGGCCGCTTTGCGACTTCTGACTTAAATGATTTGTACCGCCGTGTAATCAACCGCAACAACCGTTTAAAACGTCTATTGGATCTTGGTGCGCCTAGCATCATCGTTCAGAACGAAAAACGCATGCTTCAGGAAGCTGTTGATGCCTTGATTGACAATGGCCGCCGCGGCCGTCCTGTTACAGGACCGGGTAATCGTCCTCTTAAATCCCTTTCACACATGCTGAAAGGAAAACAAGGACGTTTCCGTCAAAACCTTCTTGGTAAACGTGTTGACTACTCTGGCCGTTCCGTTATCGTTGTAGGACCGAACCTGAAAATGTATCAATGCGGATTGCCGAAAGAAATGGCTCTAGAATTATTCAAGCCTTTCGTTATGAAAGAACTAGTAGAAAAAGGCTTAGCACATAACATTAAGAGTGCTAAACGTAAAATAGAGCGTGTATCTCCTGAGGTTTGGGATGTATTAGAAGCAGTTATCAGAGAGCATCCAGTTCTGCTTAACCGCGCACCTACACTTCACAGACTGGGAATTCAGGCATTCGAGCCTACGCTTGTAGAAGGCCGTGCAATTCGTCTTCACCCATTAGTATGTACAGCATATAACGCTGACTTTGACGGTGACCAAATGGCGGTTCACGTACCTTTATCTGCTGAAGCTCAAGCAGAAGCACGCATTCTGATGCTTGCAGCTCAAAACATTCTAAATCCTAAAGATGGAAAACCTGTTGTTACTCCTTCTCAGGATATGGTATTAGGCAACTACTACCTGACATTAGAACGTGAAGAAGCTGTCGGCGAAGGAATGGTCTTCAAGGATACGAACGAAGCATTGATCGCATATCAAAACGGATATGTGCATCTGCATACTCGTATTGCTGTTCAAGCGAGTTCTCTTCCTAATGAATCATTCACTGACGAACAGCGCAAAAAGCTTCTTGTAACAACAGTAGGAAAATTGATCTTCAATGAAATTCTGCCGCCTTCATTCCCTTATATGAATGAACCGACGAAGAGCAATATTGAAGATGAAACACCGGAAAAATTCTTTATTGATGCAAATGTGAATGTAAAAGAATTCATTCAAAGCCAAGAGATTATTCCTCCGTTCAAGAAGGGGATCTTAGGTAAAATCATTGCTGAAATCTTTAAGAAATTCCATATCACTGAAACATCTAAAATGCTTGACCGCATGAAGGATCTTGGATTCAGATACTCTACAAAAGCCGGTATTACGGTTGGTGTATCAGATATCATCGTATTGCGCGAAAAAGAAGAGATCCTTAAAGAGGCTCAAGCTAAAGTAGATAATGTTCTTAAACAATTCAAACGCGGTCTGATTACAGAAGAAGAGCGCTATGAACGTGTTATTTCCATCTGGAGTGCGTCTAAAGATGTTATCCAGGGCAAACTGATGGCTTCTCTTGATAAACGCAACCCGATCTTCATGATGAGTGATTCAGGAGCCCGTGGTAACGCATCTAACTTTACGCAGCTTGCCGGAATGCGCGGACTGATGGCCAACCCGGCTGGACGTATTATTGAACTTCCAATCAAATCAAGTTTCCGCGAGGGCTTAACAGTGTTAGAGTACTTTATCTCAACACATGGTGCGCGTAAAGGACTTGCCGATACAGCCCTTAAAACAGCTGACTCAGGTTATTTGACAAGACGTCTCGTTGACGTTGCACAGGATGTAATCATTCGTGATGAAGACTGTGGAACAGACCGCGGCATCTTGACGAAATCAATTAAAGAAGGCACAGAAGTAATCGAGCATTTAGAAGAGCGTTTAATTGGACGTCATGCACGCAAAACAATTAAACATCCGGAGACTGGCGAAGTCATCGTTTCTGAAAATGACCTCATTACAGAAGACCTTGCTTTAGCGATTGTTGAAACAGGTATTGAAGAAGTATGGATCCGTTCTGCATTTACATGTAACACCCGTCATGGTGTATGTAAAAAATGCTACGGACGCAACTTGGCTACAGGTACAGAGGTTGAAGTTGGAGAGGCAGTCGGAATTATCGCTGCTCAATCTATCGGAGAACCAGGAACTCAGCTTACAATGCGTACGTTCCATACAGGCGGTGTTGCCGGAGATGACATCACTCAAGGTTTACCTCGTATTCAAGAACTATTTGAAGCGAGAAATCCTAAAGGTCAAGCAACCATTTCTGAAATTGATGGGGTAGTAGTGGAAATAAATGAAGTTCGTGACAGACAACAGGAAATCGTTATTAAAGGCGATGTTGAAACACGCACTTACACAGCTGCTTACAACGCTAGACTTAAAGTGGCTGAAGGCGACCAAATTAAACATGGTCAGGAACTTACAGAAGGTTCAATTGACCCTAAAGAATTGCTCAAAGTAACAGACATCACTTCTGTTCAGGAATATCTGCTTCGTGAAGTTCAAAAAGTATACCGTATGCAAGGGGTAGAAATTGGAGACAAACACGTTGAAGTAATGGTTCGCCAAATGCTTCGCAAAGTAAGAGTAATGGATGCAGGAGATACAGATGTATTGCCTGGAACATTGCTTGATGTTCACCAATTTACGGATGCCAACAAAAAGGTATTGCTTGACGGCAAACGTCCTGCAACAGGACGTCCGATCCTTCTTGGTATTACAAAAGCATCACTTGAAACAGATTCATTCTTATCGGCTGCATCATTCCAGGAAACAACTCGTGTCCTTACTGATGCTGCGATTAAAGGCAAACGTGATGAACTGCTCGGCTTGAAAGAAAATGTTATCATCGGTAAGCTTGTGCCTGCCGGAACTGGAATGCAGCGCTATAGACGCGTTAACCCAATCCCGCGCACACAGCCGGAAGATGAAACTGTAACTGTAGATTAACTAACTGAAAAAGAGATGGACGATTCTAGAAAAATGTTTCATTGATCTAGTTGACATCCATCTCTTACGATGTTAGTATGTTCTAGGTGCTTAATTAAAACCTGTTGCTTTGGAGGATATATTATTATGTCTTATGAAAAAGTATCGCAGGCACATAAAATTATTGTTGGTACGAAGCAAACAGTAAAGGCTCTAAAACTTGATCAAGCAAAGGAACTGATCATTGCTGAAGACGCAGATTCAAGAATCATACAAATGATTATTGAACTTGCTAAACAGAAGGACATTCCCTTTAGTATGGTTGACTCTATGAAAAAGCTTGGAAAAGCTTGCGGAATAGAAGTAGGAGCAGTAACTGTAGCTATTATCAATTAAAACCGTTTTTGCCAAGGGTTTTAAATCCTCTGCAAAAACTTTGTTTTTGCCCAAATATGAACCACCTGGATGTGTGGTATTAAACTTCGAGAAGGGAGGACATAAACATGCCTACTATTAACCAATTAGTGCGCAAGGGACGCGTAAGCAAAGTTGAAAAATCAACTTCTCCTGCGTTAAACAAAGGTTACAACAGCTTCAAAAAAGAGCAAACAAACACTTCATCACCGCAAAAACGCGGAGTATGTACTCGTGTTGGTACAATGACACCGAAGAAACCGAACTCGGCTCTTCGTAAATATGCTCGTGTTCGCTTAACTAACGGAATTGAGGTAACTGCCTACATTCCTGGTATCGGACACAACCTGCAAGAGCATAGTGTTGTACTTATCCGCGGCGGACGTGTAAAAGATTTACCGGGTGTACGTTATCACATCGTACGCGGTGCATTAGACACTGCTGGTGTTGACAAACGTATGCAAGGCCGCTCTAAATACGGTACAAAACGACCAAAAGCACCAAAAAAATAATGCCTTAAGTATATAAAGCTTAAGATTATAGCATGAAGGGAGGATATAACATGCCACGTAAAGGTCCTGTTACAAAAAGAGACGTATTACCAGATCCACTTTACAACTCAAAGCTTGTTACTCGTCTAATTAACAGAATTATGGTTGACGGTAAGAGAGGTAAAGCACAAACTATTCTTTACACTGCTTTTGACTTAGTGAAAGAGCGTTCAGGTAAAGAAGCAATCGAAGTGTTTGAACAAGCACTTAAAAACATCATGCCAGTTCTTGAGGTAAGAGCTCGTCGTGTGGGTGGTGCAAACTATCAAGTTCCTGTTGAAGTTCGCCCTGACCGCCGTACTACTCTTGGTCTTCGCTGGTTAGTAAACTACGCTCGTCTTCGCGGTGAAAAAACGATGGAAGAGCGTTTAGCTAACGAGATTCTTGATGCAGCTAACAACACTGGCTCATCAGTTAAGAAACGTGAAGATACTCACAAAATGGCTGAAGCTAACAAAGCATTCGCTCACTACCGCTGGTAGGATTCTAACAATAAAATATAATAATCCTTATAATAGGAAGGAGAAAAAACCAAATGGCAAGAGAGTTCTCCTTAGATAAAACTCGTAATATCGGCATCATGGCTCACATCGATGCCGGTAAAACGACTACTACTGAACGTGTATTATTCTACACTGGACGTATCCATAAAATTGGTGAAACACATGAAGGTGCTTCTCAAATGGACTGGATGGAGCAAGAGCAAGAACGTGGTATCACTATCACTTCTGCTGCTACAACTGCTCAGTGGAAGGGTCATCGCGTAAACATCATCGATACACCGGGACACGTAGACTTCACAGTTGAAGTTGAACGTTCTTTACGTGTACTTGATGGTGCAGTAGCAGTACTTGATGCACAATCAGGTGTTGAGCCACAAACTGAAACAGTATGGCGCCAGGCAACAACTTACGGAGTACCGCGTGTAGTATTCGTTAACAAAATGGATAAAATCGGTGCGGATTTCTTATACTCTGTAAAAACATTGCATGACCGTCTTGAAGCAAACGCTCATCCAATTCAGCTTCCAATCGGTGCTGAAGATGAGTTTGAAGGGATCATCGACTTAGTAGATAACGTAGCATACTTCTATGAAGATGACCTTGGTACTCGTTCAGAAGCAAAAGAAATTCCTGATGAGTACAAAGAGCTTGCTGAAGAGTGGCGCGGAAAGCTTGTAGAAGCTGTAGCGGAACTTGACGAAGAGCTTATGATGAAATACCTTGAAGGTGAAGAGCTTACAATCGATGAATTGAAAGCTGGAATCCGTAAAGGTACAGTAAATGTAGAGTTCTACCCAGTTATCTGTGGCTCTGCATTTAAAAACAAGGGTGTACAGTTAATGCTTGACGCAGTTCTTGATTACCTGCCATCACCACTTGATGTACCTTCAATCAAAGGTATCACTCCTGACACAGAAGAAGAAGTAACTCGTGAATCAAGCGATGAGGGTCCATTCTCAGCTCTTGCTTTCAAAGTTATGACTGACCCTTATGTTGGGAAATTAACTTTCTTCCGCGTATATTCAGGTGTTCTTAACTCTGGATCTTACGTACAAAACTCAACGAAAGGCAAGCGTGAGCGTGTAGGACGTATCCTGCAAATGCATGCTAACTCTCGTGAGGAAATCTCAACTGTATATGCAGGAGATATCGCTGCTGCAGTAGGTCTTAAAGATACTACTACTGGTGACACTCTATGTGATGAAAAGAGTCTTGTTATCTTGGAATCAATGGATTTCCCAGAACCAGTTATCTCTTTATCTGTTGAGCCAAAATCAAAAGCTGACCAAGACAAAATGTCTACAGCGTTGACGAAGCTTTCTGAAGAAGATCCAACTTTCAAAGCACATACTGATACTGAAACTGGTCAAACGATCATCTCTGGTATGGGTGAACTTCACCTTGATATCATTGTTGACCGTATGAGACGTGAATTTAAAGTAGAGGCTAACGTTGGTGCTCCTCAGGTTGCATATCGTGAAACTTTCCGCGGATCTGCAAAGGTTGAAGGTAAGTTCGCACGTCAATCTGGTGGTCGCGGTCAATTCGGACACGTTTGGATCGAATTCGAACCAAACGAAGAAGGAAAAGGCTTTGAGTTCCACAACAAAATCGTCGGTGGTGTAGTTCCTCGTGAATACATCCCAGCTGTTGGAGCTGGCCTAGAAGACTCAATGAAAAATGGTGTTCTTGCCGGTTACCCTCTAATCGATGTTAAAGCTTCATTGGTTGACGGTTCTTACCATGATGTTGACTCTAGTGAAATGGCGTTTAAGATTGCTGCATCAATGGCTCTTAAAAACGCTGTATCTAAGTGTAACCCTGTTATCCTTGAGCCTGTTATGAAGGTTGAAGTTGTAATCCCTGATGAGTACATGGGAGATATCATGGGTGATATCACTTCTCGTCGCGGACGAGTAGAGGGTATGGAAGCACGCGGAAATGCTCAAGTTGTACGTGCAATGGTTCCACTTTCTGAGATGTTTGGCTACGCAACTGCGTTACGTTCAAATACTCAAGGTCGCGGAACATTCTCAATGCATTTTGATCATTACGAAGAGGTTCCAAAATCAATTTCTGAAGAAATTATCAAAAAAAATAAAGGTGAATAATTGATTTTCACCTTTTATTGAAGTATAACTACTTATGTATGAATAGAAAGTGGACAAGTTTCATTTTCTGCAATCTATATAATTAATCATGACTCTAAGGAGGAATTTAGAATGGGTAAAGAAAAATTCGACCGTTCCAAAACGCATGCCAATATCGGTACAATTGGACACGTTGACCACGGTAAAACAACTTTAACAGCTGCTATTACAACTGTATTAGCTAAACGTAGCGGTAAAGGTGCTGCAATGGCATACGACATGATCGATGCTGCTCCAGAAGAGCGCGAGCGCGGAATCACAATCTCAACTGCACACGTTGAGTACGAAACTGAAACTCGTCACTATGCACACGTTGACTGCCCAGGACATGCTGACTATGTTAAAAACATGATCACTGGTGCTGCTCAAATGGACGGCGGAATCTTAGTTGTTTCTGCTTCTGACGGTCCAATGCCACAAACTCGTGAGCACATCCTTCTTTCTCGTCAAGTAGGTGTTCCTTACCTAGTTGTATTCATGAACAAATGTGACATGGTAGACGACGAAGAGTTACTTGAATTAGTTGAAATGGAAGTTCGTGACCTTCTTTCTGAATACGACTTCCCTGGCGATGACATTCCAGTAATCAAAGGTTCTGCTTTAAAAGCTCTTGAAGGTGACGCAGCTTGGGAAGAAAAAATCGTTGAACTTATGAACGCAGTTGACGAGTACATCCCAACTCCAGCTCGTGACACTGAAAAACCTTTCATGATGCCAGTTGAGGATGTATTCTCAATCACTGGTCGTGGAACAGTTGCTACAGGACGTGTAGAGCGCGGCGTAGTTAAAGTTGGAGATGTTATCGACATCATCGGCTTCACTGAAGAGCCAAAATCTACAACTGTAACAGGTGTTGAAATGTTCCGTAAGCTTCTTGACTATGCAGAAGCTGGCGACAACATCGGTGCACTTCTTCGTGGGGTTTCTCGTGAAGACATCCAACGTGGACAAGTTCTTGCTAAGCCAAAAACAATCACTCCACACACTAAATTTAAATCAGAAGTTTACGTTCTTTCAAAAGAAGAGGGTGGACGTCACACTCCATTCTTCTCTAACTACCGCCCACAGTTCTACTTCCGTACTACGGATGTAACTGGTATCATTCAACTTCCAGAAGGCGTTGAAATGGTTATGCCTGGCGATAACATCGAAATGACTGTTGAACTAATTGCTCCAATCGCGATTGAAGAAGGTACTAAATTCTCAATCCGTGAAGGCGGACGTACAGTAGGCGCTGGTGTCGTAGCTACGATCACTGAGTAATTCTACTTTTAAAAAGACGAGCTTTAATGCTCGTCTTTTTTTATATGAAAAAATCTCTTCTATTAGAAGTATTTTATCCAATCAGCAAAAAGATTTTCCAGCTGCTGATTCTCTTGTCATACGACTATGAAGTATGTATAATAGTAAAAGTGCGCAAGAAAGTAAAAACTTTATTTTCTTCTTGCATTGGGCACGGATTTTTTATATAATAGACAATGTTGGTCTTTGACTGCGATGAAGTAGGAGGTTGCCGATACACACGGCCGCTTTGCCATGGCGAGTGTACGGAAAATTTCTACGGAGAAAGTCTATTTTAAAAGTAGGCGAAAAGGAGGGAAAATAATGGCAAAACAAAAAATTCGTATTCGTTTGAAAGCATATGATCACAGAATTCTTGATCAATCTGCTGAGAAGATCGTTGAAACAGCAAAACGTTCAGGTGCTAACGTTTCTGGTCCGATCCCGTTGCCAACTGAAAAATCGATTTATACGATTCTTCGTGCGGTACACAAATACAAAGATTCTCGTGAGCAATTTGAAATGCGCACGCACAAACGTTTGATCGATATCATTAACCCAACACCACAAACTGTTGATGCATTAATGCGATTAGACTTACCGTCAGGCGTTGACATTGAAATCAAACTTTAATTTCAAAAATAGATTTATAACACATTATAGGAGGTGTGACTAATGACCAAAGGAATCTTAGGTAAAAAAATTGGTATGACTCAAGTATTTACGGAAAAGGGTGACCTTATCCCGGTAACAGTAATTGAGGCTACTGGAAACGTGGTTCTACAATTGAAAACTGTTGAAAGTGACGGCTATGAAGCTGTTCAAGTTGGTTTCTCAGACAAACGCGACAAACTTTCTAACAAACCTGCAAAAGGACACGTTGCAAAAGCTAATACTGCACCTAAGCGCTTCGTAAGGGAATTCCGCGGAGAAGCTGGTGAGTATGAAGTTGGTCAGGAAGTCAAAGTTGATATTTTCTCTACTGGAGATGTAGTAGATGTAACAGGAATATCGAAAGGTAAAGGTTTCCAAGGCTCAATCAAACGCCATAACCAATCTCGCGGACCGATGTCACATGGTTCTCGTTACCACCGTCGCCCAGGTTCAATGGGTCCTGTTGCTCCAAACCGTGTATTCAAAAACAAATTATTGCCAGGACGTATGGGCGGAGAGCGCATCACTGTTCAAAACCTTGAGATCATCAAAGTTGACGTTGAACGTAACTTGCTATTGATCAAAGGAAATGTACCTGGACCTAAAAAAGCACTTATCACAGTAAAGAGTGCCGTTAAATCTAAATAATTTTTTCAAGAAAGGAGGAATTCGATAATGCCGAAAGTAGCATTATTAAACCAAAGCGGATCAAACGTTGGTGAAATCGAACTGAATGATTCTGTATTTGGTATCGAACCTAATCAGCACGTTTTATTCGAAGCGGTTATCATGCAAAGAGCTTCCTTACGTCAAGGAAATCACAAAGTTAAAAATCGTTCAGAAGTTAGTGGCGGAGGTCGTAAACCTTGGCGCCAAAAAGGCACTGGACGTGCTCGTCAAGGGTCTATCCGTTCACCACAATGGCGCGGCGGTGGTATCGTATTCGGTCCAACACCACGCAGCTATGCTTACAAATTACCAAAAAAAGTTCGCCGTTTAGCGATCAAATCAGCTTTATCATCTAAAGTACAAGAAAACAACGTATTAGTATTAGAAGACTTACTAATGAATGCTCCTAAAACAAAAGAAATGACTTCTATTCTAACAGGTCTTTCTATTGAAAAGAAAGCATTGATCGTTACTGCTGATGTAAACGAAACAGTTGAATTATCAGCCCGTAACATCCCTGGCATTACAGTTCTTACAGCTAATTCTATTAACGTTTTAGATGTACTTAACCATGAGAAGCTTGTTATTACGAAAGCAGCGGTGCAAAAAGTAGAGGAGGTGCTTGCATAATGAAAGATCCTCGTGATATTATTAAGCGCCCCGTAATCACTGAACTTTCAACAGACTTAATGACTGAGAAAAAGTACACGTTTGAAGTAGACGTTAAAGCTAACAAAACTCAAGTTAAAGATGCTATCGAAGCGATCTTTGGCGTAAAAGTTGAGAAAGTTAACGTACTTAACTACAAAGGCAAATATAAGCGTGTAGGTCGTTATACAGGTCTTACTAATAAGCGTAAAAAAGCAGTTGTTAAATTAACAGCTGACAGCAAAGAAATCGAATTATTCGAAGTCTAATACATTTTTCAAGATAGGAGGGAAACGAGATGGCGATTAAAAAGTACAAACCAACCTCAAATGGTCGTCGCGGCATGACAGTTTCTGATTTCGCTGAGATTACAACAAACAAACCAGAAAAGTCATTACTTGCGCCTGTACACAGAAAAGGCGGTCGTAACAACCAAGGTAAAATTACTGTACGTCATCAAGGCGGCGGTCACAAACGTCAATACCGTATTATCGACTTTAAACGCGATAAAGATGGTATACCAGGACGCGTTGCTACAATTGAGTATGATCCGAACCGTTCTGCAAACATTGCACTTATCAATTATGCAGATGGTGAGAAAAGATATATCCTTGCTCCAAAAAACCTAGAAGTAGGTTTACAAGTTGTTTCTGGACCTGAGGCTGATATTAAAGTAGGAAATGCACTTCCTCTTCAAAATATCCCAGTAGGTACAGTTATCCACAACATCGAATTAAAACCTGGAAAAGGCGGACAATTAGTACGTTCTGCCGGTACTTCTGCACAAGTGCTTGGTAAAGAAGGCAAATACGTATTAGTTCGTTTAACTTCTGGTGAAGTTCGCATGATCCTTGCTACTTGCCGCGCTACAGTTGGTCAAGTAGGAAATGAACAGCATGAACTTATCAACATTGGTAAAGCTGGACGTTCACGCTGGTTAGGCATCAGACCTACAGTTCGTGGTTCTGTAATGAACCCTAACGATCACCCGCATGGTGGTGGTGAAGGTCGTGCTCCAATCGGACGTAAGTCTCCAATGACTCCTTGGGGTAAACCAACTCTTGGTTACAAAACTCGCAAGAAATCCAATAAGTCCGATAAATTCATCGTACGTCGTCGTAAAAAATAACGTGATGGTACTACGGTTCGAAGGAACCGTAGCGCAATCGCGAAGGGAGGTACAAGTATGGGCCGTAGCTTGAAAAAAGGACCATTCGTAGATGAGCATTTATTCAAAAAAGTTGAAAAGTTAAACGAGTCAGAGAAAAAGCAAGTGATCAAAACTTGGTCTCGTCGTTCTACTATTTTCCCACAATTCATCGGTCAAACGATCGCTGTATATGACGGTCGCAAACATGTTCCTGTATACGTTACTGAAGATATGGTAGGACACAAACTCGGTGAGTTTGCACCTACACGTACGTATAAAGGTCATGCAGCTGACGACAAAAAAACAAGACGTTAATGAGAGGAGGCTTTTAAATGCAAGCTAAAGCCGTTGCAAGAACAGTACGTATTGCTCCTCGTAAAGCTCGTTTAGTAATTGATCTTATCCGAGGAAAGCAAATAGGTGAAGCGGTAGCGATTCTTCGTCACACACCGAAAACTGCTTCTCCAATTATTGAAAAAGTTCTAAAATCTGCTGTGGCAAATGCAGAGCACAACTATGAAATGGACATTAACAACTTGGTTGTAACTGAAGCTTATGTAGGCGAAGGTCCAACTCTAAAACGTTTCCGTCCACGCGCAATGGGTCGTGCTAGTGCTATCAACAAACGTACGAGCCACATTACAATCGTTGTATCAGAAAAGAAGGAGGGATAATCCGTGGGTCAAAAGGTAAATCCAGTCGGTCTTCGCATTGGTGTCATTCGTGATTGGGAATCTAAATGGTTCGCTGGTAAAGATTATGCTAATCTTTTACACGAAGACATCAAAGTTCGTGAATATATCAACCAACGTTTAAGCGATGCTTCTGTTTCAAAGATTGAAATTGAGCGTGCTGCTAATCGTGTAAACATTACGATCCACACTGCTAAGCCAGGTATGGTAATCGGTAAAGGCGGTACTGAAGTTGAAGCACTTCGTAAAGCTCTTAACCAATTAACTGGCAAGCGTGTACACATCAACATTCTTGAAATTAAAAGAGCTGATTTAGATGCTAAATTAGTAGCTGAAAACATCGCTCGTCAATTAGAAAACCGTATTTCTTTCCGCCGTGCTCAAAAGCAAACAATTCAACGTGCTATGCGCGCTGGTGCACAAGGAATCAAAACAATGGTATCTGGTCGTCTTGGCGGTGCTGATATCGCTCGTTCTGAACATTACAGTGAAGGAACTGTTCCACTTCACACACTTCGTGCTGATATTGACTATGGTACAGCTGAAGCTGACACTACTTATGGTAAATTAGGCGTTAAAGTTTGGATCTATCGTGGAGAGGTTCTTCCTACTAAGAAGAAAAAAGAGGAAGGAGGAAAATAATATGTTGTTGCCAAAACGCGTTAAGTATCGCAGAGAACACCGTGGAAAAATGCGCGGTCGTGCTAAAGGCGGTACAGAAGTTCACTTCGGTGAGTTCGGTATTCAAGCTCTAGAAGCTTCATGGATTACAAATCGTCAAATCGAGGCAGCTCGTATTGCGATGACTCGTTACATGAAACGTGGCGGTAAAGTCTGGATCAAAATTTTCCCTTCTAAGCCATATACGGCGAAACCTCTAGAGGTACGTATGGGATCCGGTAAAGGGGCTCCAGAAGGCTGGGTAGCAGTCGTTAAACCTGGAAAAGTTTTGTTTGAGATTGCTGGTGTTTCTGAAGAAGTAGCACGCGAAGCATTGCGTCTTGCATCTCACAAATTACCAATCAAAACAAAATTCGTTAAACGCGAGGAAATTGGTGGTGAATCAAATGAGAGCTAATGAAATTCGTGATCTTACCACTGCTGAAATTGAACAAAAAGTAAAATCACTTAAAGAAGAGTTGTTTAACCTTCGTTTCCAATTAGCGACAGGTCAACTTGAAAACACTGCTCGCATTCGTGAAGTACGTAAATCGATCGCTCGTATGAAAACTGTGATCACTGAAAGAGAGATCGCTGCTAATAATCGATAATCCTGAGAGGAGGTTGCAGAATGAGTGAACGCAACAACCAGCGCAAAGTCTACACTGGACGTGTAGTTTCTGATAAAATGGATAAAACGATCACTGTTCTTGTCGAAACTTATAAAAAGCATTCGCTTTACGGCAAGCGTGTTAAATACTCCAAAAAGTTCAAAGCTCATGATGAGAACAACCAAGCTAAAGTTGGCGATGTAGTGAAAATCATGGAAACTCGCCCTTTATCAGCTACTAAACGTTTCCGTCTAGTTGAAATTGTTGAAGAAGCTGTTATTATCTAATATTGTTCGGATTATTTTTCCGAAGGGAGGTAACGTAAATGATTCAACAAGAATCCCGTTTAAAAGTTGCTGACAACTCCGGTGCTCGTGAAGTTCTTACTATTAAAGTTCTTGGCGGATCTGGACGTAAAACTGCTAATATTGGTGATGTAATTGTTTGTACGGTCAAACAAGCAACACCAGGAGGCGTTGTTAAAAAAGGTGACGTTGTTAAAGCAGTTATTGTCCGCACTAAAAGTGGTGCACGCCGTCAAGACGGATCTTATATCCGCTTCGACGAAAATGCATGTGTAATCATTAAAGATGACAAGAGCCCTCGCGGAACTCGTATCTTTGGACCAGTTGCACGTGAATTGCGTGAAAATAACTTTATGAAAATTGTTTCTCTTGCTCCAGAAGTATTATAAATCGAAAATAGACAGCCTTACTAAGGAGGTGCGACTAGGATGCATGTAAAAAAAGGTGATAAGGTAATGGTTATCTCAGGTAAAGATAAAGGTAAACAAGGCACTGTTCTTGCTGCTTTCCCTAAGAAAGACCGAGTACTTGTTGAAGGCATCAACATTATGAAGAAGCATTCAAAACCTTCTCAATCAAATCCTCAAGGCGGAATTATCAGCCAAGAGGCACCTATCCATGTATCAAATGTTATGCCACTAGATCCTAAATCTGGTGAACCAACTCGTGTTGGATTCAAAGTGGTTGATGGCAAAAAGGTACGTGTTGCAACAAAATCTGGTGAAACTTTAGATAAATAGTAAATAAGGAAGGGAGGTCCTCGCATGAACCGCCTTAAAGAAAAGTATCAAAAAGAAATTACACCTGCTTTAATGAGCAAGTTCAACTATAAATCAGTGATGCAAGTTCCAAAGCTTGAGAAGATCGTAATCAACATGGGTGTTGGTGACGCAGTATCTAACTCAAAAGCTCTTGACACAGCTGTTGAAGAGTTAACAACTATCTCAGGTCAAAAGCCGGTTATCACTAAAGCTAAAAAATCAATTGCAGGATTCCGTCTGCGTGAAGGCATGCCTATCGGTGCGAAAGTAACTCTTCGCGGCGAGCGTATGTATGAATTCCTAGATAAATTAGTTTCTGTATCATTACCACGTGTACGTGACTTCCGCGGTATCTCTAAAAAGTCTTTTGACGGACGCGGCAACTACACACTAGGTGTTAAAGAACAATTAATCTTCCCTGAAATTGATTATGATAAAGTATCAAAAGTTCGTGGTATGGACATCGTTATCGTTACAACTGCTAACACTGACGAAGAATCTCGTGAGTTATTAACTCAGTTCGGTATGCCATTCCAAAAATAATCGAAATAGGGAGGCGAAAACGTGGCTAAAAAGTCAATGATTGCGAAACAAAAACGCACTCAAAAGTTTAAAGTACAAGAGTACACTCGCTGCGAACGCTGTGGTCGTCCACATTCAGTTCTGCGCAAATTTAAACTTTGCCGTATTTGTTTCCGTGAACTCGCATATAAAGGTCAAATTCCAGGCGTTAAAAAAGCTAGCTGGTAATACCCCATAATCGGGAAGGAGGTAATTTTGATATGGTAATGACAGATCCAATTGCAGATATGCTTACTCGTATTCGTAACGCGAATATGGTTCGTCATGAAAAATTAGAAATTCCTGCATCTAAAGCGAAAAAAGAGATCGCTGAAATTCTTAAGCGTGAAGGTTTCGTTCGTGATGTTGAATATGTAGAAGATAACAAACAAGGTATCATTCGTATTTTCTTGAAATACGGATCAAACAACGAGCGTGTTATCACTGGTTTGAAACGTATCAGTAAGCCAGGATTACGCGTTTACGCTAAAGCTAACGAAGTACCACGTGTACTTAACGGTTTAGGAATTGCAATCGTATCTACTTCTCAAGGTGTCTTAACTGACAAAGAAGCTCGTGCGAAGCAAGCTGGCGGAGAAGTTCTAGCATACGTTTGGTAAGAACCTGAAATAGAATGGAGGTGTACATGAATGTCTCGTATTGGTAAAAAACCACTTGAAATCCCTGCTGGTGTAACAGTTGCGATCAACGAAAGCACTGTAACTGTTAAAGGACCTAAAGGTGAATTAACTCGTACTTTTAACTCTGATATCAACGTTAAAGTTGAAGATAACGTACTTACTGTGACACGTCCTTCTGATCAAAAAGAACATCGTGCTCTTCACGGTACTACTCGCAGCCTTTTAGGCAACATGGTTGAGGGCGTTTCTAAAGGATTTGAAAAAGGTCTTGAATTAGTAGGTGTCGGTTACCGTGCTACTAAATCTGGCAACAAGCTAGTTCTAGCTGTTGGATACTCACATCCTGTAGAAATCGTTCCTGAACAAGGAATCGAAATTGAAGTACCATCAAATACGAAAATTATCGTAAAAGGTACTGATAAAGAACGTGTTGGAGCTATCGCTTCAAACATCCGTGCTATTCGTCCGCCAGAGCCTTATAAAGGCAAAGGTATCCGCTACGAAGGTGAATATGTACGTCGTAAAGAAGGTAAAACAGCGAAGTAATATCGCCTAGATGATAAGAAAGGAGTGACCTAGATGATTACGAAACTTGATAAAAACGTTGTGCGTAAGAAAAGACACGGCCGTGTTCGCGCGAAATTATCTGGAACAACTGCTCGTCCTCGTTTAAACGTATTTCGTTCTAATCAGCACATCTATGCTCAAGTAATTGACGATCTTCAATCAGTTACAATTGCAAGTGCTTCTACTTTAGATAAAGATCTTAATCTTGACGCAAAAGCTAATATTGATGCAGCTCAAAAAGTTGGCGAATTAGTTGCTAAGCGTGCGATTGAAAAAGGTGTTAAATCTGTTGTATTTGACCGCGGGGGTTACTTATACCATGGTCGTGTAAAAGCTTTGGCTGAAGCTGCTCGCGAAGCTGGATTAGAATTTTAATAAAAAAAGGAGGGACACAGAGAATGGGTCGTATTGAACCAAACAAATTAGAGCTTGAAGAACGCGTTGTTACCGTAAACCGTGTAGCTAAAGTAGTTAAAGGTGGACGTCGTTTCCGCTTTGCTGCATTAGTAGTTGTCGGCGACAAAAACGGTCATGTAGGTTTCGGTACTGGTAAAGCACAAGAAGTGCCAGAAGCGATTCGCAAAGCGATCGAAGACGCTAAGAAAAATCTTGTTGAAGTACCTATGGTTGGTACTACTATTCCTCACCAAGTCATCGGAAGATTCGGTGCTGGAAACATCCTTTTAAAACCTGCATCTGAAGGTACTGGCGTTATCGCTGGTGGTCCTGTTCGTGCGGTACTAGAATTAGCAGGAGTTAGTGACATCTTGTCAAAATCACTAGGTTCTAACACTCCAATTAACATGATTCGTGCTACAATTTCTGGATTAACAGAACTTAAACGCGCTGATGAAGTTGCGAAGCTACGTGGCAAGTCGGTTGAAGAATTGTTAGGATAAGGAGGGAAACATGATGGCAAACAAATTAGCGATTACCCTCACTCGTAGTGTAATTGGTCGCCCAGAAGACCAACGTATTACTGTTAAAACACTAGGTCTTAAAAAAATGCATCAAACTGTTGTACTTGATGATAATGCTGCTATTCGCGGCATGATCGGTAAAGTATCACATCTGGTTACAGTTAAAGAACAATAATATAGATCTCTAATATCAAGGAGGTGTCCCGATGAAACTTCATGAATTAAAACCAGCAGAAGGGTCACGCAAAACACGCAATCGTGTTGGCCGTGGTACAGGTTCTGGTAACGGTAAAACGTCTGGTAAAGGTCATAAAGGACAAAACGCTCGTTCTGGCGGCGGTGTTCGCCCTGGATTCGAAGGTGGTCAAACTCCTTTATTCCGTCGTCTGCCTAAACGCGGATTTACGAACATCAACCGTAAAGATTACGCGATCGTGAGCTTAGACAAATTAAATCTTTTTGAAGACGGTACTGAAGTAACAACTGAACTTTTACTTGAAGCTGGCATGATCAGCAAAGTAAGATCAGGCGTGAAAGTACTTGGCGACGGCAAGCTTGAGAAAAAGCTTACTGTAAAAGCTAACAAATTCTCTGCATCTGCTAAAGAAGCTATTGAAGCTGCTGGCGGTTCAGCTGAGGTGATTTAATGTTTAAGACAATCTCCAATTTTATGCGCGTGGGTGATATCCGCAATAAAATCTTGTTCACCCTTTTAATGTTAATTATATTTCGCATCGGTACTTTCATCCCTGTGCCTAACGTCAACGCTGACGTTTTAAAGGCTCAGGATGAAATGAATGTTTTCGGAATTCTTAACACGTTCGGCGGTGGTGCACTGTATAACTTCTCTATCCTCGCGATGGGAATTATGCCTTACATTACAGCATCCATTATCGTGCAGCTTTTGCAGATGGATGTTGTGCCGAAATTTACTGAGTGGTCAAAGCAAGGTGAAGTTGGCCGTCGTAAACTAGCACAATTCACTAGATATTTTACGATTGTACTAGGTTTCATCCAAGCGTTGGGTATGTCTTATGGTTTTAATAATCTCGCTGGGGGATTATTAATTGAAAACCCAGGTATTACAACGTACCTTTTAATTGCAGTTGTCTTAACAGCAGGTACTGCTTTTTTAATGTGGTTAGGAGAGCAAATTACCTCTAGAGGTGTTGGCAATGGTATTTCCATTATCATCTTTGCAGGGATTGCAGCAGGAATCCCTACAACTCTTAACCAAATCTATGCACAACAATTCCAGGACGCTGGAGATCAGCTTTTCTTGAATATTGTAAAAGTTGCGCTGATAGTTTTAGCGATAATCGCAATAATAGTTGGAGTTATCTTCATTCAGCAGGCGCTTCGCAAGATTCCTATTCAATATGCGAAGAACTCAGCAGGTCGTGCACCGGCGAAAGGTCAGTCTACTCACCTTCCGCTTAAAGTGAACCCGGCTGGCGTAATCCCTGTCATCTTTGCGGTTTCGTTCATTATTACACCGCCAACGATTGCATCATTCTTTGGGTCCAATGATGTTACAGACTGGATTCAAAAAACGTTTGACTATACACAGCCAATCGGCATGGTAGTCTATGTTGCTCTAATTATTGCTTTCACTTATTTCTATGCATTCGTTCAGGTTAATCCGGAACAAATGTCAGAGAATCTGAAAAAGCAAGGCGGATATATTCCAGGCATTCGCCCTGGTAAAAATACGCAAGAATATTTGACAAAAATTCTATACAGACTGACGTTTGTTGGTTCTCTTTTCTTAGCAGCTATCTCAGTTCTTCCTGTATTCTTTATTAAGTTCGCTAACTTGCCAGCTTCTGCACAGATTGGCGGAACGAGCTTGTTGATCGTAGTAGGGGTTGCTCTTGAAACGATGAAACAACTTGAAAGTCAGCTTGTTAAGCGTCATTACAAAGGATTCATTAAACAGTAAGGTTATGGGACTTGGGTCCCTTTCCTTCTAAATAGAGACTGAGGGGGGTAATATTCTTGAATTTAGTTCTTATGGGTCTGCCAGGAGCCGGAAAAGGCACACAGGCAGAACGAATCGTTGAAAAATATGAAGTCCCTCATATCTCAACAGGGGATATGTTCAGAGCTGCTATTAAAGGTGAAACAGAATTAGGTCTTAAAGCAAAATCCTTCATGGATCAGGGTGCACTTGTTCCTGATGAAGTAACAATTGGTATCGTCCGTGAGAGATTGGGCAAGAATGATTGTGAAAAAGGTTTCCTCTTAGACGGTTTCCCGCGCACAGTTGCTCAAGCTGAAGCTTTAGAAGGAATTCTGTCAGATCTTAATAGAAAAATTGATTATGTCATTAACATCGAGGTTGATAAAGACATCCTTATGGAGCGTCTTACAGGTCGCCGTATTTGTAAAAAATGCGGATCAACATATCATCTCGTTTTCAACCCTCCTGCGGCTGAAGGAATCTGCGACAAATGTGGCGGAGAGCTTTACCAAAGAGAAGATGATAACGAAGAGACTGTTGCAAACAGACTTGAAGTGAATCTCAAACAGACACAACCTTTGCTGAATTTCTATGAAGAAAAAGGATATTTGCGTAATATTAATGGACAACAGGACATTAAGCAGGTTTTCGTTGACGTTAATGAGCTGCTTGGAGGATTAGGTGAATGATCATTTGTAAGACTCCACGTGAAATTGAAATCATGCGTGAAGCTGGTCGCATTGTCGCATTGACCCACCAGGAACTCCAAAAACATATACAGCCTGGAATTACTACAAAAGAACTGGATGTAATTGCCGAAAAGTTTATACGCGGAAGCAATGCAATTCCATCTTTTAAAGGTTATAATGGTTTTCGCGGGAGCATTTGTGCTTCAGTGAATGAGGAGCTCGTTCACGGAATACCTGGAGATCGAGTATTGCGTGAAGGAGACATTATCAGCATTGATATTGGTGCTAAATATAATGGCTATCATGGTGACTCTGCTTGGACATATCCTGTTGGAAAAATCTCTGAGGAATCCGAAAGACTTCTTGAAGTAACGGAGGAATCCTTGTACAAAGGGCTTGCTGAAGCAAAGCCTGGCGAGAGACTATCCAATATATCACACGCTATTCAGACGTATGTTGAACAGCATCAATTCTCGGTCGTTCGGGAATATGTTGGACACGGCGTTGGACAGGATTTACATGAAGATCCGCAGATTCCGCATTATGGTCCGCCAAACAAAGGTCCGAGGTTAAAACCAGGCATGGTCTTGGCAATTGAGCCAATGGTTAATGCCGGCAGCCGTTATGTAAGAACTCTTTCTGACAACTGGACAGTTGTTACGCAAGACCGCAAGATGTGTGCTCATTTTGAACATACAATTGCTATTACTGAAACTGGCTATGAAATTTTAACTAAAGCCTGATCCGAAGGTGATATTGTTTGAACGAAGCCGAATCGAGTCCGCGCATAGGTCAGTTTGTCCATATTACTGAAGGCAGAGAAGCTGGACAATATGCTGTTGTGATCAGAATTCTCGATGAACGATTCGTTTTAATAGCTGATGGAGAGAATCGATTGTTTCACTCCCCGAAAAAGAAGAATGTTAATCATCTAGAATTTATTGATTGCGTATCTCCGGAAGTTCAGAACAGTATATATGAAACAGGTCGTGTGACAAACGGGAAACTTCGGTTTGCCTTAACAAAGTTTGTCAATGAGCAAGTTGCTGATTTGAAGAAGGGAGAAAAGTGAATGGCGAAAGACGATGTAATTGAAGTAGAGGGTACTGTACAGGAGACATTGCCAAATGCAATGTTCAAAGTTGAGCTTGAGAACGGTCATACGGTTTTAGCGCATGTATCTGGAAAAATCCGCATGCATTTTATTCGTATTTTACCTGGAGACAAAGTTACGGTAGAATTATCACCATATGATCTATCTCGTGGCAGAATTACGTACCGTTTTAAATAAAACACTCCGCAACTAAGGAGGTAAGAGAAATCATGAAGGTAAGACCATCGGTTAAACCAATCTGTGAGAAATGCAAAGTTATTCGCAGAAAAGGCAAAGTAATGGTAATTTGTGAAAATCCAAAACATAAACAAAAACAAGGCTAAAACTAAAGGAGGTGCAGCTTTAAATGGCTCGTATTGCTGGTGTAGATATTCCTCGTGACAAACGCGTTGTTATTTCATTAACTTACGTTTTCGGTATTGGTCGTCCAACTGCTGAAAAAGTACTAGCTGAGGCTGGTGTTTCTGAAGATACACGTGTGCGTGACTTAACAGAAGAAGAATTAGGTAAAATTCGTGATATCGTAGACAAGCTGAAAGTTGAAGGAGACCTTCGTCGTGAAGTTTCTTTAAACATCAAACGTCTGATTGAGATCGGCAGTTTCCGCGGTTTGCGTCATCGTCGCAGTTTACCTGTTCGTGGTCAAAATACCAAAAATAACGCTCGTACTCGTAAAGGACCTCGTCGTACGGTTGCGAACAAGAAAAAATAAGGTAAAGGAGGTTAACCCACAATGGCTCGTAAAACGAACACTCGTAAGCGTCGCGTAAAAAAGAATATTGAGGCTGGTATCGCTCATATTCGTTCAACATTTAACAACACGATTGTTACTATTACAGACGTACATGGTAACGCTCTTTCTTGGTCAAGTGCAGGTTCACTGGGATTCAGAGGATCACGTAAATCAACTCCATTTGCTGCACAAATGGCTGCTGAAGCTGCAGCTAAAGGATCAATTGAACACGGTATGAAAACTCTTGAAGTAACTGTTAAAGGACCAGGTGCAGGCCGTGAAGCTGCAATCCGTGCACTTCAAGCTGCTGGTCTAGAAGTAACAGCTATCAGAGACGTTACTCCGGTTCCACATAACGGATGCCGTCCGCCAAAACGTCGTCGTGTATAAATTTTCTGTATAGATTTTGTATCCCTGTCAATAATGGGTTATGATACAGTAAAAAGTTCTCGCAGAAATGACTATTCTGTTGTTGTGCACATTCGGGACTTTATAATGGGGAATTTCGGTTAGACACACCTAAATGCAAAATATTTGTCTAGCCGGGGTTTCGACGTTTTGAAGGAGGGTTTATAGATGATAGAAATTGAAAAACCAAAAATCGAAACGGTTGAAATCAGCGACGATGCCAAGTACGGTAAATTCGTCGTCGAACCACTCGAGCGTGGATATGGTACTACTTTGGGTAACTCCTTACGTCGTATTCTCTTATCCTCACTCCCTGGTGCCGCTGTAACATCAATCCAGATAGATAGTGTACTCCATGAATTCTCTACAATTGAAGGCGTTGTTGAAGATGTTACAACAATCATCTTAAACATTAAAAAGCTTGCTCTTAAAATCTACTCTGAGGAAGAAAAAACGCTTGAGATTGACGTACAGGATGAAGGAGTTGTAACGGCTGCAGATATTACTCACGACAGTGATGTTGAAATTCTAAATCCGGACCTTCATATTGCTACATTAGCGAAGGGTGCACATTTCCGTATGAGATTGACTGCGAAGCGTGGACGCGGATATACTCCGGCTGATGCAAACAAAAGAGAAGATCAGCCAATTGGCGTTATCCCAATCGATTCTATTTTCACACCTGTATCCCGCGTGTCTTATCAAGTTGAAAATACACGTGTAGGTCAAGTGTCGAACTATGATAAACTTACTTTTGATGTGTGGACAGACGGAAGCACAGGTCCAAAAGAAGCTATTGCACTTGGTGCAAAGATTCTGACTGAACACCTTAATATCTTCGTTGGGCTTACTGATGAAGCTCAAAACGCTGAGATTATGGTGGAAAAGGAAGAGGACCAAAAAGAAAAAGTTTTAGAAATGACGATCGAAGAATTGGATTTGTCAGTTCGTTCTTATAACTGTTTAAAACGTGCAGGCATCAACACTGTACAGGAGCTTGCTCATAAAACAGAAGAAGACATGATGAAAGTTCGTAACTTAGGTCGTAAATCTTTGGAAGAAGTTAAAGCGAAACTAGAAGAACTTGGCTTAGGTCTTCGTAAAGACGACTGACGACTAGTTAACAAGTTAACTAGCGTTTTCGCGTGTTTCTAAAATTAACATACAGTATTAAACGAAGGAGGGAACACATAATGCCTTACAGAAAATTAGGACGTACAAGTGCTCAACGTAAAGCGTTACTTCGTGATCTAACTACAGATTTAATTATCAGCGAGCGCATTGAAACTACTGAGGCGCGTGCGAAAGAATTACGTTCAACTGTAGAAAAAATGATTACTTTAGGTAAACGTGGGGATCTTCATGCCCGCCGCCAAGCTGCTGCTTACATCCGTAACGAGGTAGCAAACGAAGAAGGCACGCAAAATGCACTTCAAAAACTATTCGGTGATATCGCACCACGTTATACAGAGCGTCAAGGTGGATACACTCGCATAATGAAACTTGGACCTCGCCGCGGCGACGGAGCACCAATGGTCATTATCGAATTAGTTTAATTATATTTAGTTACTCCAAGGGCGGGTCAGTTTTTAGAAACTGGATCTATGCCCTTTTTTTATACACTTAAAGCCCCTTTATTCTATTCATAGAATGAAGGGGCAATCTAAGTGTGAGCAGAGAGAGAATAGAAGAGTACAGGTGTTTTTATGCGTGAAGGTTGCACCATAACATTAAACGCACAAAAACACAGGTGAGGGAGGCAGCAATGGAACAACCGATCATTCATGTGAATGACGTGACATTCCGTTATCACGAAGAGGATGAAAGACCCGCATTGAATTCCGTTTCCTTAAGTGTAATCAAAGGAGAATGGCTTGCGGTCGTCGGTCATAACGGCTCGGGCAAGTCTACACTTGCGAGAGTCCTGAATGGTCTGATCCTGCCTCAGAAGGGTAACGTAATCGTAAACGGCATCACTCTAAATGAAGATTCAGTTTGGGAGATTCGAAAACAGATTGGCATGGTTTTTCAAAATCCTGATAATCAATTTGTCGGTACAACCGTAAAAGATGATGTGGCTTTTGGTTTAGAAAATCACGGAGTGCCGCGGGAAGTAATGAAAAAGCGCGTGGAATGGGCTACACATAAAGTGAAGATGGAAGCATTTCTCGATCAAGAGCCGCACCATCTATCAGGAGGACAAAAGCAGCGTGTTGCCATTGCCGGCGTAATCGCTGTGCAGCCTCAAATTATCATCTTAGATGAAGCAACCTCCATGCTTGATCCCCAAGGAAGAAAAGAAGTCATGGAAACAGTAAGAGAGCTAAAAGATCAGGGCATCGTGACAGTCATATCGATTACTCATGATTTAGAGGAAGCTTCAAAGGCTGACAGGATTGTTGTCATGAATGGCGGGGAAAAGTTCGCCGAAGGTACACCTGAGACAATCTTTAAACTAGATCAGAAGCTAGTTGAAATTGGCCTTGATCTCCCTTTTCCATACAGAGTAAGCATGAAGCTGAGAGAAGCAGGGGTTAACCTGACGAGCAACCATCTAGATGAAGAAAGCCTGGTGAATGAACTATGGATATTACATTCAAAGAGTTAGAGCACAGGTACCAAGTTCATTCCCCTTTTGAACGTCTTGCCCTATATGATATTAATCTGGCGATTAAAGATCATTCTTTCGTTTCGATTATCGGACATACAGGATCAGGGAAATCTACCATCCTGCAGCATTTAAATGGTCTGCTGAAGCCAACAAAGGGATCGATCTCTATTGGGGACCGCAAGATTGAAGCCAACAAGAAAAATAAGAACCTGAAATCAATCCGCCAACTGGTTGCGATTGTCTTTCAATTTCCAGAGCATCAGCTGTTTGAGGAAACGGTGGAACGAGATATTATGTTTGGCCCTTTGAATTTCGGCGTATCCCCTGAAGAGGCAAAAGTGAAGGCAAGAGATGCATTAATACGTGTCGGTCTTCCTGCAGAGGTTCTTCAAAAATCTCCATTTGATTTAAGCGGCGGACAAATGAGACGTGTCGCCATTGCAGGTGTCCTGGCCATGGAGCCGAAGGTGCTGGTACTCGATGAACCGACAGCAGGACTTGATCCAAGCGGCAGAAAAGAGATCATGGATCTTTTCTATACCCTCCATCAAGATCGATCGCTTACCACCATCCTAGTCACGCACAGCATGGAAGACGCTGCCTGTTATTCAGATGAAATTGTTGTCATGCACAAAGGAACGGTTCAAATGAAAGGAACGCCTGAAGAAGTATTCAGCCATTCTGAAACGTTAATTTCTGCAGGACTTGATCTTCCGGAAACCGTAAAGCTTCAAAGGATAATAGAACAAAAGCTTGGCAAGGAACTGAAAGGGATCTCGCTTTCCATAGATGACTTGGTTGATCAGGTTGCATCTGAGATAAAGGGTGACCCGAAATGATGAACAGTATGATCATTGGAAAATATGTGCCTGGAAGTTCACTCATTCATAAGATGGATCCGCGTTCAAAACTAACGATGATCTTTTTATTTGTCTTTATTGTCTTTTTTGCGAACAATGCACTGACCTATTTAATCCTTGGTTTGTTCACGCTCTTTATCGTTGCTTCTACCAAACTGCCGCCGAGATTTTTGCTGAATGGCTTGAAGCCGATTATCTGGATTATTCTATTTACATTTATTCTGCACATTCTGGTCACGAAAGAAGGTCCGCTTCTGTTTGAATTCGGTTTTCTTTCGATTCATGAAGAAGGTGTCAGACAAGGGATATTCATTTCCCTGCGGTTCCTGTTTCTTATTCTGCTTACAACAATCCTGACGTTAACTACTACTCCTATTGAAGTAACAGATGGGATGGAAAGTCTGCTGAATCCGTTTAAAAAAATCGGTCTTCCTGTCCATGAGCTCGCGTTAATGATGTCGATCTCACTCCGGTTTATTCCAACACTGATGGAAGAAACGGATAAAATCATGAAAGCGCAGATGGCAAGAGGAGTTGATTTTGCGAGCGGGCCTGTAAAACAAAGGATCAGTGCAATCATACCGCTGTTAGTACCGCTGTTTATAAGCGCCTTTAAACGGGCTGAGGAACTTGCAACAGCCATGGAAGCGCGGGGATATCAGGGCGGCGAGGGCAGAACAAAGCTGCGTGAGCTGAAATGGGGAATCCTCGATACAGTTATTCTAACCATATTAATCGGTGTAGGCATTGTTCTATTACTATTTCGTTCATAGGAGCTTATCATGAGGGTAAAATGCACAATCGGATATGATGGCACAAGATTTAACGGTTTTCAAATTCAGCCGAATATGAGAACTGTACAGGGTGAGGTTGAGAGGGGCCTTAAAAGGCTTCATAAAGGAAAAGAAGTAAAAGTATTTGCATCGGGAAGAACGGATGCGGGAGTCCACGCAGTTGGTCAGGTTCTGCATTTTGATACAGATATTTATATTCCTGAGAACCGCTGGCCCAATGCATTAAATTCCCTGCTCGCTGAGGACGTTGCGATTCAATCCGTTGCGTTTGTAAACGATGACTTTCATGCGAGGTATCATGTCCGAGCCAAGGAATACCGCTATAAAATAAGCCGCTCAGCGATACGGAATGTATTTAATCGAAATTATTCTTATCATTATCCTTATAAACTTGATTACGTCAAAATGAGAGAAGCGATTAAATTTCTTATCGGCACTCATGACTTTACGAGCTTCTGTTCTGCGAAGACGGATAAAGAAGACCGGGTAAGAACATTATATGATATCGAATTTTATGAAGAAGATGACATGCTTACTTTCCGGTTTGTAGGCGACGGATTTCTTTATAACATGGTAAGAATATTGGTCGGCACTCTGATCAATGCAGGACGCGGAGCGCTGGATCCTTATCAGATTCCGGAGATACTGAAGGCACAGGATCGTTCCCTTTGCGGCAAAACAGCCCCGGGGTGCGGATTATATTTGTGGAAAGTTTATTATGACAACTAAACCAGGTGTAACATTTTCTTGACAATGTTGCCTGAACGTTATAATATATCATATGGTATGTATTTCAACCCCACAAATAAGCCCCGGAAGAGTTTAATTTGTGTTTTGAAATAGAATGATTAAATTTTAACAATTGAAAGATATTTAGGAGGGAAAAACATGCGTACAACATATATGGCGAAAGCAACTGAAGTTGAACGTAAATGGTTCGTAGTAGATGCGGCTGGCAAAACTTTAGGTCGTCTAGCTAGCGAAGTAGCATCTGTACTTCGTGGTAAACACAAACCAACTTACACACCACATGTAGACACTGGTGATCATGTTATCATCATTAATGCAGCACAAATCGAACTTACTGGTAAAAAATTGACTGACAAGATTTACTACCGTCACAGCCAATTTCCAGGCGGTTTGAAATCAAGAACAGCTCTTGAAATGCGTACAAACTATTCTGAGAAAATGCTTGAATTAGCAATTCGCGGAATGCTTCCTAAAGGTTCATTAGGACGTCAAATGTACAAAAAATTACATGTATATGCTGGCAACGAACATCCACATCAAGCACAACAACCAGAAGTTTACGAACTTCGCGGTTAATTATTAAGGAGGTTATTAATTTGGCACAGGTTCAATATTA
Organism: Metabacillus dongyingensis; assembly: GCF_019933155.2. Taxonomy (NCBI): domain Bacteria; kingdom Bacillati; phylum Bacillota; class Bacilli; order Caryophanales; family Bacillaceae; genus Metabacillus; species Metabacillus dongyingensis. The sequence goes on from NZ_CP082944.1 coordinate 161,211, forward strand.
CGGTACTGGCCGTCGTAAAAGCTCAGTAGCGCGTGTTCGTCTGGTTCCAGGCGAAGGCCGTATTGTTATCAACGATCGTGAAGTAAAAGATTACATCCCATTCGCAGCTTTAATCGAAGATATTAAACAACCATTAAACTTAACTGAAACAGCTGGAAGCTATGATGTTTTAGTTAGCGTTAACGGCGGTGGATTTGCTGGTCAAGCTGGCGCTATCCGTCACGGTATCTCTCGTGCATTATTAGAAGCTGACCCAGAATACCGCGGCACTTTAAAGCGCGCTGGTCTTCTAACTCGTGACGCTCGTATGAAAGAACGTAAAAAATACGGTCTTAAAGGCGCTCGTCGTGCACCTCAGTTCTCAAAACGTTAATTATCAATGTTTATGCCCTTTCCCGAAGTATCGGGGAGGGGTTTTTTATTTGTCGAAAAAGGTATTTGAATACCCCTCCTCATAAATCCATGTAATCTTGAAATAAATTGGCTACTTTTTCTTTGGCGGTGTTTGAGACGTGAGTATAGATGTTCATGGTTGTTTGAATGTCTGTATGGCTAAGCCGCGCTTGTACATCTTTAATGCTAGCCCAAGCTTCGAATAACAAAGAAGCATGAGAGTGACGTAAACCATGAATGGAAATAGACGGAAAATACTTATGGTTTTTGGGTAACTTGGTTAACTGATCATTTAAGCTGGCTAAACGGATATACTTCATTTTTCTTTCATTGTGGTCGTACCTAGGAAAAGAGGCACTGGTCATCAGGTAGTAAATCTATATCAACATCGTAAAACTCTTCAGATTGCCTTTTACACCATTTGTTAAGCCACCCTAGTGGGGGTTTCATCGTCAATACTGATTACGCGGCGTGAAGCTGCTGTTTTAGGCGTCTGCAGAAGTTGCAGCCCCTTTGTTGTAACTAGGGTCTTCCTAAATGATATAGATTTATTATTAAAATCAATATCTGACCAATACAACGCAAGAACTTCACCTTTTCGTGCTCCAGTAAAAGCTAGAATACGAAAAAAAATAAAAGTTTTCTAATTTACCTCGCTTTCAGCTACTTTTAAGAATTGCCTTATTTTCAGGAAAACCAGGTCAAAAGAAGACCGAAAGGAACTTGCGCTAGCACTTCGGAATTTAAGAGCTGGAGATAACATCGCAGCATATTGCTTGTTTTATCTATAAAAAGTGAATTTATCAAAAATAGAAGGACATACAAAGGAATAGTCAATAAATATCCAGATTACAAAATTGTTGAAAAAGGATTATGAAAATAAAAGAAGAACGCTCAAAAAATGTAATTTTTTGTAGGGAAATATGATAAGGTGTCATAACTTAATAAATAGGGTAACGCTTGTCTTAACACTTTCATATTATATACAAGACGTGAGGTAGCACCTTGCGTCACTTTAGATTGACTATTTATAGTCAGTCTCTTTTTTTGGAACAAAACTTACCCAAAACTTAAGACTTATGACGATCTACGGAAAAGCGTGTAGACCCATTGCATTTCTTAACGAGTGAACGACTCTGAATATAAAAGGACTAAAAAAATAAAAGCCAAAAAGGACAGCAGCCTGAGCCTCCTAGGCTTCTGACCCTCTACCTGCTGAAGGCTAAGTCGGATAGTCAGCCAGTCAAGGGGCAAAAAACTTTTTTGATTCACTACACGTTCGTATCATCAAAAAACTTTTTGTGCTTACCCCTTACCGTCTATCTATGCTTCTTGTTCGTCTTCCACGTAAATGGGCGAAAATTATCCCCCATAAGTTATAAAATCTTATATCTGCGAATGCTCACATAAGTCAGTCGCTTTTTTAATGCATTAGAATAATTTCATAGCGGTTTTACAAAATATAAAAAGGTAAGGAAAAGGTGCCTTTGATGGATAACAGCGTTTCACGATATCACAAGGGGGTTCAAAAAAATGAAAAAACAATATATGCTTCTATTTAGTTTGGTTTTACTACTACTAATGAATGGATATCCTGCCCATGCAGCCAATAACCTGAGAAATTTGTATGACGTGAAATCAGGAGATTATTTAGGAAAAATCGCAAAAACGTATGGAACTTCTGTAATAGACCTGAAACTTATCAACGGATTGCAATCAGATAAAATCATGGTTGGCCAGAAATTAAGGGTTCCCATAATGTACACAGTTGCTCCTGGCGATACGCTATGGGAGCTATCACAAGTATTTAACTCTACCGTCCAATCCATAAAAACAGCTAATAAACTTGCAACGAACAATATCTTTACCGGGCAAAGATTAAGGATTCCTCCGAAAAGGCTATCCATGCAAGGACAATATGTTCTGATGACAAGAGAGGAATTTAAGGATTGGCTTTTCAACCATATCTTCACAAGGAAGATAGGGAAGATCCAACAACATCACACTTATTCACCTTCCTACCAGCAATTCAATGGTTCCAATCATTTTTCATTGTTGAAGGCCATGGAGGAGCATCATGTTAAGGGAATGGGTTGGAGTAACATCAGTCAACAATTAACCACCTTTCCGGACGGAAAAGTCGCAGTTGGCAGGCCATTTGACACACCTCCCGAAGGTTCATTTGGTTTGCAAAATAAAGCGGCCATGCATAGGATCGAAGCAGATGCACTAGCTATTGAAAATCTTGGGAACTTTGATAAAGGGAAGAATCAAATGACTGCGGAACAAAAGGAAACGATTGTGATGATCACGTCCTTGCTTAGTTTAAAATATGGATTAACTCCTTCTATTAACAGTATCACATACCACCACTGGTGGGATATTAACTCCGGAGAAAGAGTGTTAGATAAAGGAGAGGGACATGCTGTTAAATCTTGTCCAGGGACAGACTTTTTCGGAGGGAATTCCACAACTAGTGCAAAAAATAATTTTTATCCCTTAGTGTCAAAGAAAATGAAGGAAATACGAGCATCTATGCGATAAGCATAGTAGAGATAAATTCATGTGCTACCTCGAAGAAAGGGGATTGAATCAGTTAAAACAGATTATATTAACTTCTTGTGGATAACCAAGAATTATAAAATGAACACAATATGATTCTTTTACTAGAATTTATATTACTCTAAAGTGACGGATGGATAGATGGAAATCAGGTGGTTAAAAGTGGGTTTAAATAATTGCAAAAGAACATTCTATGTAATTACACACATTGCCCGCCAGCATATGATTTTATGAATACCTTTTGAATACCCTTTAATGCACTTAAATGAAATTCATCGAAATCGAAAAAGTATTAAATCCATATTAACAAAGGCATTTGATGTATTGTTAATTGGGTTGAAACACATCAAAAAATGAACGTAAAAAATACGGTCTTAAAGGCGCTCGTCGTGCACCTCAGTTCTCAAAACGTTAATTCGTTTTCCAAAAACCACAACATTATGTTGTGGTTTTTTTGTTGTTTCTAAAACACCGTCTTCCTATTTGAGATTTGAAATCTTTACCGCGTATGATAACGATTAGCAGTAGGACAATAAAGTGAGGGGGCATTTATATGATGGAAAATATCACTTCACTTTCAGATAAAAGAAGAGAGAAGCAAATCAGCTATGAACGCAGCATACTAAAAGACCTTACGTTAACTCAGCTGAAAACAAAAGCTTACGAGTGCTTTGGCGTTTTTATGCATTCCGGAAAGTTTGACTACTCAGCTATAGAAGATGGCTGCATTGATTTTTCCATAGAGGCATATCTGCTCGGTGCAAGCTACAGCAGGTTTGGCTTTTTTGGAGAAACCATGCAGACTGTAAATGCAAGATCAAGACGGGAAGAAAAACTGCTTGTTGACCAGCTGTTTGACTACATGCTGATATGGGGGAACCCTGGCGAAAATGACTTCAAAAATGAATCGATCTATTATGCATGCGAGTTTTTAATTCATTTGTGGTGGTCGGAGGGTTTTGAAAAAGGAGAAAAACGGCTTAAGCTTCGTCTCCATTAAAACTGGATAACTTATCATATTTCCTGCTGGTCCGCCATATAGTGTTAAAGGACGAGCAGGAGGGGAAAAAATGAGAAGAAAGCTAAGATGGTTTGGCTTCGGTGCAGGCTTTATTTTATTACTCCTATTATTTCAGTTTCAATTCAACAACGACAGCTCCTGGAAGTCGTGGAATCTCCCTTTAACAGGAAAGGTCATTTACATAGACCCAGGCCACGGAGGACCAGACGGAGGGGCAGTCGGGAAAGAACATCTTGAAAAAGATATCGCACTCTCCATATCCAAGCAGATCAGAGATTACCTTCAGGAACAGGGAGCATTGGTCCTCCTCACTCGTGAAAAGGATACTGATCTAGCTGAAAAGGATACAAAAGGATATTCAAAAAGAAAAGGGCAGGATTTAAGAAAAAGACTCCAAATAATAAACGAATCAGAAGCAGACCTTTATTTAAGTATTCACTTGAATGCCATTCCTTCTAATCAGTGGAGCGGGGCACAGACTTTTTATCATTCAAAAATGAAAGAGAATGAAAAGGTGGCAAAATTCATTCAAGATGAATTAAGAAGGAATTTAGAGAATACAGACAGAAAAGCAAAACAAATGAATACAATCTATTTAATGAAACATATCGATAAGCCAGGTGCATTAGTAGAAGTAGGTTTCTTATCAAACCCTGAGGAAGCCCGGCTTCTCGGAACAGAAAAATATCAGGATAAAATAGCTGCTTCCATCTATAATGGCATCTTAAGATATATGACCCATGAAAAAAATCCTCCAGAATGAAGGATTTTTTTGTTTTGCTGCTGCGCATTCCTCCATTTAGGTTCAAACGTGCGATACCTCTTTTTTGTCTAAATATGTTATACTGATGTAAACGAATACAACAAAGGGTGGTTATCATGCTGAAAGAGGAAACAGCTCGTAAAGTCGTCGGGAATTTAAAAGAACCTTTTTTACATAGAACCTTAGAAGAATTAAATGCGATTGAAGAAGTTTCGATAAAAGAAGAGAAAAATCATATAAGTATGAAAGTAGCGATTGCCAAAACTGGTACATCAGAACAAATGCAGCTGCAGCAGGAGATCGTCGCTAAGCTGAAGGAAGCAGGTGCTGCAACAGTCGGTCTCCGTTTCACAGAGCTGCCTCAAGAAGTAATTGCGAAATATCAAACAGCAAAGCCTGAAGATCCTTCCTTGCTCACTGAAGGAAAGCAGCCGACATTTATAGCGATAGCAAGCGGAAAAGGCGGCGTCGGAAAGTCTACCGTATCGGTTAATTTAGCAGTAGCATTAGCTCGCTTAGGCAAGAAAGTCGGTTTAATTGATGCGGATATTTATGGATTTAGTGTTCCTGATATGATGGGAATCACCAAAAGACCGGTTGTAAGGGGCGAAAGAATCATCCCTGTTGAGCGGTTCGGTGTTCAAGTTATTTCAATGGGATTTTTCGTTGAAGATAATGCTCCGGTCATTTGGAGAGGTCCTATGCTTGGTAAAATGCTCAACAACTTCTTTCAGGAAGTAGAGTGGGGAGATCTGGATTATCTGCTGCTTGATCTGCCTCCGGGTACTGGCGATGTTGCACTCGATGTGCATGCTATGCTTCCGTCATGTAAAGAAATCATCGTGACAACTCCTCATCCGACAGCAGCATTTGTAGCGGCTAGAGCGGGTGCTATGGCTCTCAGAACCGAGCATGAGGTAATCGGGGTAGTTGAAAATATGTCTTACTTTGAAAGCAAGCTCACTGGCGAAAAAGAATATGTATTTGGCAAAGGCGGAGGAGAAAAGCTTGCGCATGAACTTGATGTGCCTGTGCTTGGAAACATCCCCCTTCAGCAGCCGGACTGGAACGAAGAAGACTTTGCTCCATCTGTTTATGCGAAAGATCACCCTACAGGTGAGATTTACTTAGGTATTGCCAAAAAGGTAACAGAACTTGTGCCTGTGAGTGTATAAAGGAAAAGCGCCAAGTGATTGGCGCTTTTCTCTTTTTTTAGATTTACGGGAATTATTGACCGCCTTCTCCAGTTTCACCTTGACCGCCTTCTGATTGCTGTCCGCCGCTTTCAGTGCCGCCTGAGCTTCCTTGACCGCCGCCTTGCTGATTCATTTCTTTAGCAGCTTTTAAAAGGGTTTCTTCCATTTTTGTTTTGAAAAGCGGGCTATTAATGGTTTCTGTTATCACTTGCTGAAGATGCTTGCGGAATTCCTGACTTTGAAGCACCTTTACTGTTTGTTTTTCCATTTCGGGATTTTGAAGGACTCCAATAAGCATTTCTTGATACTCCGGGTCTTTCATTAAGCCCTTAATTACTTTTTCATGCTCCGTCTGTAGGCTTTTGGCGAAGCTTTCACTGAACTTTGGATCTTCAAAGGTTTTTTTCCAGAATTCCGCTCCTTTTTCGGATGTCAGTGTTTTAGAAATGGTATCTGAGACAACTTTTTGATCCATGATCAAATTTTGCTTCATGTCATCATTTTTCAAAATTTCCTGGATCGCTTTTTTTCCATCATCAGTCTTTAATATATCAACAACCATCTTTTTTGTTTCTTCATAATCCAGTTGTCCTGCGGGCTGGTCTTTTGGAGAACAGCTTGCAAGGAAGGAACAGATGGCTATTAGTGTAAATAATGAGAGCAACCTTCGCTTTTTCATCTGTGCAAAGCTCCTTTCATTTTCAAGTTGCCTATTTTTAATATGAATTATCTAAAGCTTTTTATACTGGTAAATAAAATAGCTTTTTTAGAAAGACATTGGTAAAATTTCATGAGTAGATTACATATTGGGGGAAACTGCATTGAACAGTAGAAATTGGGTCCGTTTGTTTTTGACGACTCTGCTTGTCGGGGGCATTAGTACAAGCATCGTCGGTTTTGCATTAAGGTGGGGAGAGTATCAGAAATTTTTCACATCTTTTGATCTTATTGAAATCCTCTCTATTTTATTTTGGCTGATCGGTGTAGGTTTTATTTTCAGTATTATTAGCCAAATGGGCTTTTTTGCGTATTTAACGATCCACCGCTTTGGTCTTGGCATTTTCAGAACAGCAGCATTATGGAATGCGATTCAAATCGTGCTGATTTTGTTTGTGGTGTTTGATTTGATTTATTTCCGCTACCAGCTTTTCGCGGCAGAAGGCGAATCACCTCTGTCATATATCCTTCTTGCATTATTCCTGGTCATTTTCAGCTTGGCTGTAGCATATATCAAGATGCAGCAAACCAATAAAATGGCGTTCATTCCAGCTTTATTCTTTATGATTGTCGTTACAGCTGTCGAATGGGTCCCTGCTCTCCGTGTAAATGAAGGAAACTGGCTGTATCTCATGCTCATTCCGCTTCTCATATGCAATGCGTATCAGCTTTTATTATTAACTAAATTATCTCAAGTCAAAAAAGCTAAGCCGATGTGAGCTTAGCTTTTTTTCTATAATTCGGCATTCATTATTTAACTTCTGTTGATTTCGCATTTCCATTAGCGATTAATTCAGCTATGGATACATTCTTTAATCCTTTTTGTTTCAGGCCGTCAACAATTTGGGGAAGTGCTTTTTGTGTTTGCTTAGCGGAGTCTGATGCATGCAGCAGGATAATGTCCCCGCCTTGAACACTGTCATTGACGTTTTTAACAATGGTGCCTACACCGGGATTTTTCCAATCATCAGAATCAACACTGTAATGGACAACCGTATATCCGTATCTTTCGGCAATTGTAAGAATTTCTTCATTGAAATTGCCTGTTGGCGGTCTGAGGAGTTTAATATCCTTAAGACCGAGCTCATTAAATACATCCTGTGCCATGAGAATGTCCCGGCGTATATCCTCAGCCTCCAAAGCGGTGTAATTTTTATAGGCATAACCCATGCTTCCCACCTGGTGTCCGTCCTTCACAATTTGCTTGACGATTTCAGGATGACGTTCTGCCCATGCTGCAGAGAGGAAGAATGTTGCATTCGTAATGCCGTTATTCTTCAACGTATCAAGAATGGGCTTTGCCTTTTCGTCGCCCCAGCTGATATCAAATGTAAGAGACACTTTATTTTCCTTCTCCTCACCCCTGAAAACGGCTTTAGGTCCATCTGCGGTTGAGAAAACAGGAAATTGCATGACGTTTTCTATATATAAAATCCCGGCTGTAAAAAGCGCAGCTATTACAATAATGATAAGTTGTTTGATCTTTTTAACATGTAAAACATAAAAATTGTTCATCCTCATCAACCCCGTCCCAATGTTCTTGTCTCATATGTATGCCAAGCTGTTAATAATATGATTAGAAAATTACACGTTGTGCAATAATGATAAAACTTAGGCAGCTTAGAGGAGGATCATATGTCAAAAGGATTCATTTTTAATGATAAAGAAGCACGGGAAATGGAACTGCTGGTCGAACAGGAATTATCAATTATCAGCAATATACTGATAGATGAGAATCTGACATTTGTTCAAAAAAGATCTCTTTTAGAAAAAAGAGAACTCCTCAGTAATTTGTATAAAATTATCAGCGGAAAATTCGATCAGCATTTAAATAAAAATATCAAATAATTTCTATTGACCATGGTTGGAATAGATGTTATATTATTATTCGTCGCTAAGAAACAATCTGAATTTGAAATAACGAAAAAAATTATTCAAAAGGTTGTTGACACAGCGATAGTGACCATGTTAAATTATATAAGCCGTCACCACTGATGACGGAAATGATCTTTGAAAACTAAACAAAACCAAAAGCGTACCAAACGTTTTAAATTTTTGAAGTCAGCAACAAATTGAGTCACAAATTTTCTTCGGAGAGTTTGATCCTGGCTCAGGACGAACGCTGGCGGCGTGCCTAATACATGCAAGTCGAGCGGACCTCTTCGGAGGTCAGCGGCGGACGGGTGAGTAACACGTGGGCAACCTGCCTGTAAGACTGGGATAACTCCGGGAAACCGGAGCTAATACCGGATAGTATCTTGAACCGCATGGTTCAAGTTGGAAAGACGGTTTCGGCTGTCACTTACAGATGGGCCCGCGGCGCATTAGCTAGTTGGTGAGGTAATGGCTCACCAAGGCAACGATGCGTAGCCGACCTGAGAGGGTGATCGGCCACACTGGGACTGAGACACGGCCCAGACTCCTACGGGAGGCAGCAGTAGGGAATCTTCCGCAATGGACGAAAGTCTGACGGAGCAACGCCGCGTGAGTGATGAAGGTTTTCGGATCGTAAAACTCTGTTGTTAGGGAAGAACAAGTGCGAGAGTAACTGCTCGCACCTTGACGGTACCTAACCAGAAAGCCACGGCTAACTACGTGCCAGCAGCCGCGGTAATACGTAGGTGGCAAGCGTTGTCCGGAATTATTGGGCGTAAAGCGCGCGCAGGCGGTTTCTTAAGTCTGATGTGAAAGCCCCCGGCTCAACCGGGGAGGGTCATTGGAAACTGGGAAACTTGAGTGCAGAAGAGGAGAGTGGAATTCCACGTGTAGCGGTGAAATGCGTAGAGATGTGGAGGAACACCAGTGGCGAAGGCGACTCTCTGGTCTGTAACTGACGCTGAGGCGCGAAAGCGTGGGGAGCGAACAGGATTAGATACCCTGGTAGTCCACGCCGTAAACGATGAGTGCTAAGTGTTAGAGGGTTTCCGCCCTTTAGTGCTGCAGCTAACGCATTAAGCACTCCGCCTGGGGAGTACGGTCGCAAGACTGAAACTCAAAGGAATTGACGGGGGCCCGCACAAGCGGTGGAGCATGTGGTTTAATTCGAAGCAACGCGAAGAACCTTACCAGGTCTTGACATCCTTTGCCACTTCTAGAGATAGAAGGTTCCCCTTCGGGGGACAAAGTGACAGGTGGTGCATGGTTGTCGTCAGCTCGTGTCGTGAGATGTTGGGTTAAGTCCCGCAACGAGCGCAACCCTTGATCTTAGTTGCCAGCATTCAGTTGGGCACTCTAAGGTGACTGCCGGTGACAAACCGGAGGAAGGTGGGGATGACGTCAAATCATCATGCCCCTTATGACCTGGGCTACACACGTGCTACAATGGATGGTACAAAGGGCTGCGAGACCGCGAGGTTTAGCCAATCCCATAAAACCATTCTCAGTTCGGATTGCAGGCTGCAACTCGCCTGCATGAAGCTGGAATCGCTAGTAATCGCGGATCAGCATGCCGCGGTGAATACGTTCCCGGGCCTTGTACACACCGCCCGTCACACCACGAGAGTTTGCAACACCCGAAGTCGGTGGGGTAACCGCAAGGAGCCAGCCGCCTAAGGTGGGGTAGATGATTGGGGTGAAGTCGTAACAAGGTAGCCGTATCGGAAGGTGCGGCTGGATCACCTCCTTTCTAAGGAAGATATGAGGACGCTTTTGGTTTTTGTTTAGTTTTGAGAGATCATTCTCTCTATGATAGAAGACAAATCATCCGATTTGTCGGTTGTTCTTTGAAAACTAGATAACGTAATTGATAACAAGTAATTCACTGAGATTTACGCTTACCATAATTAGTGATTTTCTAGACATTTATGTCTAAACAAACAACGAAATGCGAAACGCATCTTATGATGCGGTTGACCATTTAGGTTAAGTTATGAAGGGCGCACGGTGGATGCCTTGGCACTAGGAGCCGATGAAGGACGGGACTAACACCGATATGCTTTGGGGAGCTGTAAGTAAGCTTTGATCCAGAGATTTCCGAATGGGGAAACCCACTGTTCGTAATGGAACAGTATCTTTATCTGAATACATAGGATAATGAAGGCAGACCCGGGGAACTGAAACATCTAAGTACCCGGAGGAAGAGAAAGCAAACGCGATTTCCCAAGTAGCGGCGAGCGAAACGGAATTAGCCCAAACCAAGAGGCTTGCCTCTTGGGGTTGTAGGACACTCTATACGGAGTTACAAAGGAACGGGGTAGATGAAGCGACCTGGAAAGGTCCGTCAGAGAAGGTAATAACCCTGTAGTCGAAACTTCGTTCCCTCCAGAGTGGATCCTGAGTACGGCGGGACACGAGAAATCCCGTCGGAAGCAGGGAGGACCATCTCCCAAGGCTAAATACTCCCTAGTGACCGATAGTGAACCAGTACCGTGAGGGAAAGGTGAAAAGCACCCCGGAAGGGGAGTGAAAAGATCCTGAAACCGTGTGCTTACAAGTAGTCAGAGCCCGTTAATGGGTGATGGCGTGCCTTTTGTAGAATGAACCGGCGAGTTACGATCCCGTGCAAGGTTAAGTTGATGAGACGGAGCCGCAGCGAAAGCGAGTCTGAATAGGGCGTTTTAGTACGTGGTCGTAGACCCGAAACCAGGTGATCTACCCATGTCCAGGGTGAAGTTCAGGTAACACTGAATGGAGGCCCGAACCCACGCACGTTGAAAAGTGCGGGGATGAGGTGTGGGTAGCGGAGAAATTCCAATCGAACCTGGAGATAGCTGGTTCTCTCCGAAATAGCTTTAGGGCTAGCCTCAAGTATGAGAGTCTTGGAGGTAGAGCACTGATTGGACTAGGGGCCCTCATCGGGTTACCGAATTCAGTCAAACTCCGAATGCCAAAGACTTGCTCCTTGGGAGTCAGACTGCGAGTGATAAGATCCGTAGTCAAGAGGGAAACAGCCCAGACCACCAGCTAAGGTCCCAAAGTATACGTTAAGTGGAAAAGGATGTGGAGTTGCTTAGACAACCAGGATGTTGGCTTAGAAGCAGCCACCATTTAAAGAGTGCGTAATAGCTCACTGGTCGAGTGACTCTGCGCCGAAAATGTACCGGGGCTAAACGTATCACCGAAGCTGTGGACTGTTCTTACGAACAGTGGTAGGAGAGCGTTCTAAGGGCGTTGAAGCTAGACCGTAAGGACTGGTGGAGCGCTTAGAAGTGAGAATGCCGGTATGAGTAGCGAAAGAGGGGTGAGAATCCCCTCCACCGAATGCCTAAGGTTTCCTGAGGAAGGCTCGTCCGCTCAGGGTTAGTCGGGACCTAAGCCGAGGCCGAAAGGCGTAGGCGATGGACAACAGGTTGATATTCCTGTACCACCTCCTCACCATTTGAGCAATGGGGGGACGCAGGAGGATAGGGCAAGCGCGCTGTTGGATATGCGCGTCCAAGCAGTTAGGCTGAGAAGTAGGCAAATCCGCTTCTCACATAAGGCTGAGCTGTGATGGCGAGGGAAATTTAGTACCGAAGTTCCTGATTCCACACTGCCAAGAAAAGCCTCTAGCGAGGTGAGAGGTGCCCGTACCGCAAACCGACACAGGTAGGCGAGGAGAGAATCCTAAGGTGAGCGAGAGAACTCTCGTTAAGGAACTCGGCAAAATGACCCCGTAACTTCGGGAGAAGGGGTGCTTTTTAGGGTTCATAGCCCTGAAAAGCCGCAGTGAATAGGCCCAGGCGACTGTTTAGCAAAAACACAGGTCTCTGCGAAGCCGCAAGGCGAAGTATAGGGGCTGACGCCTGCCCGGTGCTGGAAGGTTAAGAGGAGAGGTTAGCGCAAGCGAAGCTTTGAATTGAAGCCCCAGTAAACGGCGGCCGTAACTATAACGGTCCTAAGGTAGCGAAATTCCTTGTCGGGTAAGTTCCGACCCGCACGAAAGGCGTAACGATCTGGGCACTGTCTCAACGAGAGACTCGGTGAAATTATAGTACCTGTGAAGATGCAGGTTACCCGCGACAGGACGGAAAGACCCCGTGGAGCTTTACTGTAGCCTGATATTGAATTTTGGTACAGCTTGTACAGGATAGGTAGGAGCCTTGGAAGCCGGAGCGCCAGCTTCGGTGGAGGCATTGGTGGGATACTACCCTTGCTGTATTGAAATTCTAACCCACAGCCCTGATCGGGCTGGGAGACAGTGTCAGGTGGGCAGTTTGACTGGGGCGGTCGCCTCCTAAAATGTAACGGAGGCGCCCAAAGGTTCCCTCAGAATGGTTGGAAATCATTCGCAGAGTGTAAAGGCACAAGGGAGCTTGACTGCGAGACCTACAAGTCGAGCAGGGACGAAAGTCGGGCTTAGTGATCCGGTGGTTCCGCATGGAAGGGCCATCGCTCAACGGATAAAAGCTACCCCGGGGATAACAGGCTTATCTCCCCCAAGAGTCCACATCGACGGGGAGGTTTGGCACCTCGATGTCGGCTCATCGCATCCTGGGGCTGTAGTCGGTCCCAAGGGTTGGGCTGTTCGCCCATTAAAGCGGTACGCGAGCTGGGTTCAGAACGTCGTGAGACAGTTCGGTCCCTATCCGTCGTGGGCGCAGGAAATTTGAGAGGAGCTGTCCTTAGTACGAGAGGACCGGGATGGACGCACCGCTGGTGTACCAGTTGTCTTGCCAAAGGCATCGCTGGGTAGCTATGTGCGGAAGGGATAAGTGCTGAAAGCATCTAAGCATGAAGCCCCCCTCAAGATGAGATTTCCCATCACATTAGTGAGTAAGAACCCTGAAAGATGATCAGGTTGATAGGTCTGAGGTGGAAGCGCGGTGACGTGTGGAGCTGACAGATACTAATCGTTCGAGGACTTAACCACAGTCTAATAAAGTGTAAAACCTAAGTGAATCTTGTTATCATACGTTATTTAGTTTTGAAAGAATAACTTCTTTCAAAAAAACACTTGAAATCTTCGGATTTTATAGTATAATAATTTTTGTCATTATGTCTGGTGATGATGGCGAAGAGGTCACACCCGTTCCCATGCCGAACACGGAAGTTAAGCTCTTCAGCGCCGATGGTAGTTGGGGGTTTCCCCCTGCAAGAGTAGGACGTCGCCAGGCTAGCATTATTCCGCAGTAGCTCAGTGGTAGAGCTATCGGCTGTTAACCGATCGGTCGTAGGTTCGAGTCCTACCTGCGGAGCCTTGCTTCCATAGCTCAGTCGGTAGAGCACTTCCATGGTAAGGAAGAGGTCATCGGTTCAAGCCCGGTTGGGAGCTTACATTAAACTAATAAAACGGCCCGTTGGTCAAGCGGTTAAGACACCGCCCTTTCACGGCGGTAACACGGGTTCGAATCCCGTACGGGTCACCATTCAAACTTAAGTCTTAATATGTGAAATATCAAACAATCTTTTATGCGGAGGATTAGCTCAGCTGGGAGAGCATCTGCCTTACAAGCAGAGGGTCGGCGGTTCGAGCCCGTCATCCTCCACCATTAAGACATTGCAGCAGACGACTTTAAAAAGCGAATAAATAGTATTGTATTTCACTATATATGCCGGTGTAGCTCAATTGGTAGAGCAACTGACTTGTAATCAGTAGGTTGGGGGTTCAAGTCCTCTTGCCGGCACCACTTATGTGTGGAGGGGTAGCGAAGTGGCTAAACGCGGCGGACTGTAAATCCGCTCCCTCCGGGTTCGGCGGTTCGAATCCGTCCCCCTCCACCACTTTATTTAGACAAACTTAACTGAATAGTTCTTGTCTAGACTGTAAATAATATGTTTAGTTAACATAAACCTTTTTACGGTCAATTAGAATTTTATAGAATACATAATTGATGGGCTATAGCCAAGCGGTAAGGCAACGGACTTTGACTCCGTCATGCGCTGGTTCGAATCCAGCTAGCCCAGCCATTTCTTGTGCCGATTTCTCAGTCGTTAGAGAACGATCGAGTAATCATTGAAGCGTAGCTTCAGCACATAAATCGAGCCGCTCCTAGAATAATCTTTCTTAGATTAGGGCGTCTTGCAAAACTGAAGAGTGTTTTCTTATAAGGTGCCATTAGCTCAGTCGGTAGAGCATCTGACTTTTAATCAGAGGGTCGAAGGTTCGAGTCCTTCATGGCACACCATTTTGCGGAAGTAGTTCAGTGGTAGAACACCACCTTGCCAAGGTGGGGGTCGCGGGTTCGAATCCCGTCTTCCGCTCCAGAACTTCTTATTTATATCGGGGCCTTAGCTCAGCTGGGAGAGCGCCTGCCTTGCACGCAGGAGGTCAGCGGTTCGATCCCGCTAGGCTCCATCATAAACACCCTGTAAAAACCGTTAGACTTAATGTCTAACGGTTTTTTGTTTAGGAATAATGAAAAAAATTACTTTATGGATACGTGCTTCACTTTATTTATATATGAATTCAATATCCTATCCTTTATGTTATAACAGTTTTCTTTTTGAATATGAGGCTTGCGAGTTGGAGATCATTTTCCGCAAGTTAAACCATTATTTTGGTGAGTCAGAAATAAGTTTTTACTAATTAAAGGCTGATTTTTGCGAGTTGGGCATTCGGTTCTAAATATGAAGTTCAATACACAGCTTAAACTCTTTCATAATTAACAGCAGTTTTGATTAATAATGGCTAACAGCAGCTAGTAACAGGTATTTTTATATCTTTTTTTCATAAAAAAATGAAGTTGCGAGCCAAAAACCCATTTTCGGGAATTGAACACTGAGTCGTGCGAGTTGGTTATAGTTTTTCGTTAATTAAAAAACGGCTAATGCGAGTTGGATGGTTTGGATCCAATTTGATGTTTAATTTGTTCAATTCAGATCAGTCATAAAGGTGAAGTAGAAATTCGGAAAAATAATCAAGTGACCAGGAAATCAGCTGACTCTACATCATCGTATTAATTATTCCCTGCTATTTCCAATTATTTTACAGAAAACTCTGTATATATATACACGATTTTGTCGAGTTGAGTCATGACCCTTTTTATCAGTACAATAGATACAGAGTTTCTTACTAAGGGGGATGATTTACATGAAAGAAAGAATATCAATTATCGGGGTAC
Organism: Metabacillus dongyingensis; assembly: GCF_019933155.2. NCBI lineage: Bacteria > Bacillati > Bacillota > Bacilli > Caryophanales > Bacillaceae > Metabacillus > Metabacillus dongyingensis. The sequence continues at coordinate 176,844 of NZ_CP082944.1, forward strand.
CAATGGATTTAGGTCAAATGCGCCGAGGTGTGGACATGGGGCCTAGTGCTATCAGATACGCAGGGGTTGTAGAACGACTTGAATGGCTGCAATATGAGATTGAAGATAAAGGTGATATTAAAATTGGACGTCCAAACCGTGAAGAGGATAGCAATTCGTTAAATAATTTAAGAAATTTGAAAGCGGTGTCAGAAGGGAATTTAAAGCTTTCTGAACAAGTTGACGAAGTGATTCAATCAGGTTCGTTCCCACTGGTGCTTGGCGGAGACCACAGTATTGCCATCGGAACACTCGCAGGAGTTTCAAAGCATTATAAAGAACTTGGTGTAATCTGGTATGATGCACATGGAGATCTCAACACAGGCGACACTTCACCGTCAGGCAATATTCATGGGATGCCGCTTGCTGTAAGTATCGGCATCGGCGATGAGACGTTAACGAGAATTGGAGGCTACACTCCTAAAGTGAAGCCGGAAAACATTGTGATTATCGGTGCCCGTTCCCTTGATGATGGTGAAAAGGAATTAATTAAGGAGAAAGGCATTAAAGTATATACAATGCATGAGATTGACCGTCTTGGCATGACTAAGGTAATGGAGGAAACCATTCAATATTTGAAAGAGCGTACTGATGGTGTTCACTTGTCCCTCGATTTAGATGGACTTGATCCGCACGATGCTCCAGGAGTCGGCACACCGGTTATCGGAGGCATCAGCTACAGAGAAAGTCATTTAGCGATGGAGATGCTTGCAGAGTCAGATATCATCACTTCTGCTGAGTTTGTTGAAGTAAATCCTATCTTAGATGAAAAGAACAAAACAGCTACAGTAGCAGTAGCTCTGATGGGTTCTTTATTCGGCGAAAAGCTCCTTTAATTTTTTAAAAAAGACACAGTTTATAAACTGTGTTTTTTATTTAAGAAAAATTTAAGGTAAACATGTTAAAAAGCCATCTACAGACAACCTAAAATTTGTTAAAATATTTTTATGCGAAATAAATGAAACCTTTTATGCGGCTTATACGTAATAAGGGGAACCCGCACTTGCGCGGGGGTAAGGGGTATCATGGAGACGATCGTAAAAAATAGGATTAAACAAGTTAAAAAGGGCGACCAGAATGCTTTTGCCGAAATCGTAGATATATATAAAGACAAAATTTATCAGCTTTGCTACCGCATGCTCGGGAACTCCCATGAGGCGGAGGATATAGCCCAGGAAGCGTTTATCCGGGCTTATGTGAATATTAACAGCTATGACATGGATAAGAAGTTCTCTACGTGGCTGTATCGCATTGCGACAAATTTAACGATTGATCGAATCAGAAAGAAAAAACCGGATTATTACCTGGATGCCGAAGTGACAGGAACGGAAGGGTTAACGATGTATTCTCAAGTAGCAGCAGATGTAGCTCTGCCCGAGGATCAAGTGGAAACAATGGAGCTTCAGCAGATGATTCAAAAAGAAATTTTAAAGCTCCCCGATAAATATCGTACTGTCATCGTATTAAAGTATATTGATGAGCTTTCTTTAATTGAAATCAGTGAAATTCTAGATATGCCGATCGGTACGGTGAAAACAAGAATTCACAGAGGACGAGAAGCGCTGAGGAAGCAATTAAGGCATTTATGATTTGAGGTGATAAGGTTGAAGTGTTCAGAACAAATGAAAGAACGGATCCATCAATATTTGGATCATGATATAAAGCAGCAAGATGAGCGAATCTTGAAAGAGCACCTTCAGTCATGCGCGGACTGCACGCAGCACCTGCATGAGCTTGAGAAGTCAATCGCCTTGGTTCAGAGTACATCCCATATTGAGGCTCCGATGGATTTTACTCAAGCCATCATGGATCGTCTGCCCAAAGAAAAGAAAACGATTGGTGTCAACAGATGGCTAAAGGGTCATCCATTGTTGGCTGCTGCTTCTCTTTTCATGTTATTGATGACAGGCAGTTTATTTTCTTCCTGGTCAACTGATTCAGAATTCAGCGTTTCAAAGCAGCCTAATTTGGTTGTTGAAAATAATACGGTTACCGTTCCTGAAGGTGAAACTGTTGAGGGAGATGTAACCGTTAAAGGCGGAACAATCAATATTGAAGGCAAAGTTGAAGGAAACGTCACGGTGATTAACGGAGAGTATATGGCTTCTGCTGGACAGGTGACAGGTGATGTTGAAGAGATCAATGAGGCTTTTGAGTGGATTTGGTATCAAATGAAATCTCTTTCAAGAGAGGTTGTCGCCATATTTAATTAAAAGGTCACCTTTTGTATAAGGGGCCTTTTTTGTGCTGTACCACTTTTGAGACTCTGGCTAAAAGATAAACCGGTATTTTTTGCCGAAGTCTTATCTGCTGGCCTGCGCTTTGCTTATGTGAGTACAATACGGTTTAATTGCAGAATATATGGTATAATATCGTAGTTATAGTCCTATGCAAATGACTAAAACTGATGGAGGAAGAGAATATGGCATTTGAGGAATTTCCACTACTGCATTACCTCGGCATCGCCGTTGATATTCTCCTGGTTTGGTTCGTTATATATAAGTTGATTATGGTGATACGGGGAACGAAGGCCGTTCAGCTGCTGAAAGGCATTATCGTTATTATTCTCGTTCGTACACTGAGCCAGTACTTAGGGCTGCAGACTTTGCAATGGCTCATGGACCAAGCATTAACATGGGGTTTTCTTGCGATCATTATTATTTTCCAGCCTGAGCTGCGAAGGGCGCTAGAGCAACTGGGCAGAGGGAAATTATTCTCAAGAAGCGGAGCTCCAGAGGAGGAAGAACAACAAAAAATAATCGATGCCATCACAAAAGCGACAGATTATATGGCAAAACGAAGAATTGGCGCATTAGTTACGATTGAAAAAGAAACAGGGATGAGTGATTACATAGAAACGGGCATACCGCTTCATTCAGCTCTCTCTTCTGAGCTTTTAATTAATATCTTTATCCCGAATACTCCGCTTCACGATGGAGCTGTTATTCTCCAGAAAAATCAGATTGCTGCGGCTGCATGTTATCTGCCTCTGTCCGAAAGTCCTTTTATTTCAAAAGAATTAGGGACAAGGCACCGGGCAGCAGTTGGGATCAGTGAAGTAACCGATAGTATTACGATAGTCGTTTCTGAAGAAACGGGCAGTATTTCTGTGACCAGAAACGGAGAGCTTCACAGAAATCTAACCGTTGAAGCTTTAAGTGAAATCTTGGTTTCCGAATTTGGAAAGCAGGCAAAGGTCACTTCCTCAAACCTATGGCAGTGGAGGGGGAAGAAAAATGGATAAGATGATTAATAATCATTGGGTAATGAGAATAATTGCACTGTTAATGGCGCTCATTCTTTATGTATCTGTTAATTTCGAAACGCCGGCTCCGAAAAAACAGCCGGGGCCAGTAACATCCGTATTTCCATCTGCGCCGTCTGAGTCTGCAAAAGATACAGAAACAATTCCTGATGTTGAAGTGAAAACGTATTTGGATCAAGAAGATGTTATTGTGACAGGAGTGCCTGAAACGGTAGCTGTTACGCTGAGCGGGCCAACTAATTCACTATTAAAGGCAAAGCAGCTTAAAGATTTTGAAATTTATGCTGAACTCTCGGATCTGTCCATCGGCTCACACCGGGTTCAATTAAAGCATAAGAATATAGCGGATAATCTTGAGGTGAATTTGAACCCTTCCATTATCACTGTAAATGTGGAGGAGAAAGTTACACGTGATTTTCCGGTACAAGTGGATTTTATAAATAAAGACCAGATTGAAACTGGTTATACAGCACAGGACCCAATTGTTAAACCGAGTGTTGTAAGAGTAACCGGATCTAAAACGCTTATTGACAGCATTGCTATGATCAAGTCAAGGGTGAATCTGCAAAATGCTAATGAAACCATTGAGCAAGAATCAAAAGTCACGGTATATGACGACGACGGAAACATCCTGCCTTTAGAGGTCTACCCTTCTGTTGTTGATGTGACAGTGCCGATTACAAGTCCAAGCAAGAAGCTTCCTTTTAAACTTAAGAATGAAGGCGAGCTTGGAGAAGGATTAAGCATCTCAAACATTGAAGCAGTGCCGAACGAAGTGACCATATACGGACCGCTGGATGTGATTGATCCGCTTGAATTTATAGATGGTGTAACAGTGGATTTAAGCAAAATCAAAGATGATACCGTGCTCGATGTAGATATTCCTGTACCTGACGGAGTGACAAAAGTAAGTCCCGAAAAAATCCAAATTAAAGTTGACGTTGAAAAAGAAGAAGAAAAAATACTTGAGAATCTGCCTGTTAATATCCGGGGTTTAGGGGAAGGGAAAATTATTCAGTTCCTTGAGCCGGAATCCGAAGAGCTCGATTTAAGTGTTGTTGGAGCACCTAGTGTATTGACGAATATTAAGCCGTCTGATCTTGAATTATTTGTAAATGTGACAGATCTGTCCGACGGAGAGCATGATGTTAAGGTAGAAGTGAATGGGCCGCAGGATATTAAATGGACCCTTCCTGTAGATAAAGTGAAAGTGAAAATTTCTTCTAAGCAATCGTGATGATTGAAACTGTCTAAAGGAGCGATAAAAGAATGGGAAAGTATTTTGGAACAGATGGAGTAAGAGGCGTTGCAAATAGTGAATTAACACCTGAATTAGCGTTTAAAATCGGTCGTTTTGGAGGCTACGTATTAACAAAAAATGCGAACCGCCCAAAAGTGTTAATCGGAAGAGATACACGTATTTCAGGTCATATGCTAGAAGGTGCGCTAGTTGCAGGACTGCTCTCTATCGGTGCTGAGGTGATGCGTTTAGGAGTTATTTCAACACCTGGTGTTTCATATTTAACAAAGGCTCTTGGAGCACAAGCGGGTGTTATGATTTCTGCCTCACATAATCCTGTTCAAGATAACGGAATTAAATTCTTTGGTCCTGACGGTTTTAAATTGTCAGATGAGCAGGAATTAGAAATAGAAGGTTTAATGGATCAGGAAGAAGACTCACTGCCAAGACCTGTTGGCGCTGATCTGGGACAAGTTAATGACTATTTCGAAGGCGGTCAAAAATATCTTCAATTCCTGAAACAAACAGTAGACGAAGATTTCACAGGCATCCACGTTGCACTTGACTGTGCACATGGTGCTACGTCATCTCTTGCAACGCACTTGTTCGCAGATCTTGATGCTGATGTTTCAACTATGGGCACAACTCCAAATGGATTGAATATTAATGATGGCGTAGGTTCTACACATCCAGAAGCATTAGCCGGTTTCCTTATGGAAAAAGGGGCTGATGTCGGTCTTGCTTTTGACGGTGATGGAGACCGCCTGATCGCTGTTGATGAAAAAGGCCAAATCGTTGATGGCGATCAAATCATGTTTATTTGTGCAAAATTCCTAAATGAGCATGGAAGATTGAAAAAAGAAACAGTTGTCTCTACAATCATGAGCAACCTTGGTTTTTATAAAGCAATTGAAGCAAACAACATGAAGAGTTCTCAAACGGCTGTAGGAGACCGTTATGTTGTGGAAGAAATGAAAAAAGGGGATTATAATCTTGGCGGCGAGCAGTCTGGCCATATTATCTTCCTTGATCACAATACAACGGGTGATGGTCTGCTTACAGCTATTCAATTAGTGAATATCATGAAAGTAACTGGCAAGCCGTTATCCGAGCTTGCAGCTGAAATGAAAAAGTTCCCTCAGTTGCTTATTAATGTGAGGGTAACGGATAAGTATAAGGTAACGGACAACATGAAAGTGAAGCAGGTCATTGCAGAAGTAGAGAGTGAAATGAATGGAGACGGACGCATTCTTGTCCGCCCTTCAGGCACAGAGCCGCTTGTGCGTGTAATGGCAGAAGCGCCAACAGCAGAATTATGCGAGAAGTATGTTACGCGCATCGTTGCTGTAGTGAAAGAAGAAATGGGAACGGAATAAAGCAATCACGGGTCTGCCTATAAGGCAGGCCCTTTTTCTATTTTCTTCAAAAATAATTATCGTGAATATGCCGCAATTTTCACCTGCTTGAATTTAACTGATTTTCACAGTCATAAACCTGATGGGACAAGTCGAATACTATAACCATACCTCATTGCTTCTTGTCTTTTTATCTTCAGCGCAGCTGGACAGTCCTTGATTGCGGAATGTTTGAGTTGCTGATGAAATAGGGTAAATTCAGTCAAGAACAATCTTTTCAATAAAAACATATACTGAATAGTGCATCTTTCTATCCACATTTGCTAAGTACTTAATTGACGATTTGAAGGTTAATATAGTATGATTACTTTTGTGTTTTTATTTTAGAATGGAAAGGAGCATTGTGAGGTTGTATTAATGAAAAGCGCCTGAACTAAGCGGACCGAAAATAGCTTAGTTGACGAGGATGGAGGATTATCGAAAGTTCGGCGGATGCCTCCCGGTTGACAATTACAGCCGTAAGCTCTCTCCTGAAAACAAAGAGGCAACTTTTTGCACAAAGGGAAGAACGTAATTAAACTAAAAAAAATATAGACATGTGTGAGGGGACAGCAAAAGGTCCCCGTGGCTTGACCTGTCCCCCGCCTATTTGGGAGGATACATTAATTATGTGCGGAATCGTAGGATATATTGGACAACAGGATACGAAAGAAATCTTATTGCGTGGACTAGAAAAGCTTGAATATCGCGGATATGACTCAGCGGGCATTGCTGTTATCAATGAAGATGGCGTGCATGTTTTCAAAGAAAAAGGACGCATTGCCATTCTTCGTGAAGAAGTGAATGCAAATGTAATGTCTACAGCAGGGATTGGACATACCCGCTGGGCGACTCACGGTGCACCAAGCAAACGCAATTCACATCCGCATCAAAGTGCATCAAGCCGCTTTACGCTAGTGCACAATGGTGTTATTGAAAACTATTCAAGCTTGAAACGCGAATATCTTCAGGATGTTGCGCTAGTCAGTGATACAGATACAGAAGTAGTTGTTCAGGTCATTGAACAATTCGTTAATAAAGGAGCGGACGTGGAAGAAGCGTTCAGCCAAACACTTTCCATTTTAAAAGGTTCTTATGCGATCGCGCTTTTAGACAATCAAAATCCAGATACGATTTTTGTTGCTAAAAATAAAAGCCCATTGCTTGTTGGTCTTGGAGAAGGCTTCAACGTTGTTGCATCTGATGCAATGGCGATGCTGCAGGTAACAGACCAATATGTAGAATTGATGGATAAAGAAATCGTCATTGTGAAACGTGAAGCTGTTACAATCAAAAACCTTCAAGGTGAAACAATTGACCGTGCTCCTTATACAGCAGAATTAGATGCCAGTGATATTGAAAAAGGAACATACCCTCACTATATGTTAAAAGAAGTGGATGAGCAGCCGCTTGTTATGCGCAAAATCATCCAAAAATATCAAAATGATCAAGGCAAGCTGACAATTGATCCAGCAATTGTAGATGCTATCAGCTCTGCAGACCGCCTCTATATCATAGCATGCGGAACAAGCTACCATGCAGGTCTTGTCGGTAAGCAATTCATTGAAAGATGGGCTAAGAAACCGGTAGAGGTTCATGTTGCAAGTGAATTCTCATACAACATGCCGATTTTATCAGAAAGGCCATTATTCATCTTTATCTCACAAAGCGGTGAGACAGCAGACAGCCGTGCCGTTCTTGTTCAAATTAAAGAGCATGGCTACCAGTCATTAACCATTACAAACGTACCTGGTTCAACCCTTTCACGTGAAGCGAACCACACGTTATTGCTTCATGCTGGTCCTGAAATCGCTGTTGCTTCAACGAAAGCTTATACAGCACAATTAGGCGTACTTGCCATTCTTGCAGCTGTCACGGCTGAAGCAAGAGGTGTAGAGTTAAGCTTTGATCTTGTAAAAGAGCTTGGCATCGTGGCAAATGCAATGGAAGTCCTTTGCGATCAGAAAGACGAAATGGAGTACATTGCACGTGAATACCTTTCAACAACACGCAACTGCTTCTTTATCGGCCGTTCTGTAGACTACTATGTAGGACTTGAAGGTGCGCTTAAACTGAAAGAAATCTCTTACATCCAGGCAGAAGGATTTGCCGGTGGAGAGCTTAAGCACGGAACAATCGCGCTGATTGAAAACGGCACGCCTGTTATCGCGCTTGCAACCCAAGAGCACGTAAACTTAAGCATCCGCGGAAATGTTAAGGAAGTAGCAGCACGCGGTGCTAACCCATGCATCATCGCGCTTAAAGGTCTAGAAGAAGAAGATGACCGTTTCGTTCTTCCTGCAATACATGAGGAACTGACACCACTTGCTTCTGTTATTCCTTTACAGCTGATTGCTTACTATGCAGCCCTTCACAGAGGCTGTGACGTTGATAAACCGCGTAACCTTGCTAAGAGTGTTACGGTTGAGTAAGAGGGATTATAGAGAAACAGCGACTGTTCAAGGAAAATGAAGTATTAGACTGAAAAATAAGTTCTAGACTGAGTAAATAAAGTATTAGACTGCTGAGTGTTTCAGCATTTACTCCAATATAACAGACATCATGAGCTTGAACCCCGTAATTGAAACTAATTACGGGGTATTTTTGTTTTCTGGAGCTGATACAGTTGAACCTGGATGGAAAAGTCAGATTTATCAGAAAATCAAATGAATTAAATCAAAAAGAATTTTTCGGTCAGGATTGGTGTTTCAAAAGGAACGTTAAGTGATATTCCCTTCATGCGAAACGATTATTGCATTCAGAAATAAATTTAAATACGATTTGAATTGTCTGCTTGCAGATGACGTTAAGTCTTCTCTTTCGAGGTCGATTTGAATGTCGTGCCCGTGAAGACCATGATGGGCAGACAGTTCCTTTCTGTCGAGCGGGTCGACAGACGGCACGTCCACCCCGATGAGCCGAATTCCTTTGCTCGCCAGAAAGAGCGCAATATCGCCTCGCAAATAAGCTATTTCCGTAGGGAACACGCTTGGATTAGTCTATGTACCGGTCCGAAGCAGCAAGCGGACGACTCCGTTCAGTTCATGCACGCCCAAATCTTCTGCGCCGATGCTATGCTCGGTTTGCCCGAGACATCGATAACTCGGACCGGTCCCGCGTACAATTCCAAATCCAGTTCCGTCACTTTCCGCCCCTCGTTATCGAAATGAAACGGAGAGTCGATTTGCGTGCCGGTATGTATGCTCATGTCAGCTTGCCGACGTTTACCGAGATGCTTTGCTCCTTCAGCCAGCTAACTTCGTGAGAAGGGCGTGTCGCCGGTCCAAGTCGGAACTCCTTTCGCCAGACGTTTCGAAATATTGATCATCGTGATGGTCATCAGCCTCTATGGACGGAGCGGACGGGTTGCGTTAGTCCCGTTTGTTATCTGCTGTTGGTGAAGTAACCTTTTTTGAGAAAATGGAATAAGAAATGCACTTCGGATGGAACCTAACAAAAGGGTATCACTAGAATACTATCCGAATGGAGCGCTACTACTTATGAGCAGAAGATACTGGTTTCGTTTGGCAATGATTTCGGCTCTGTCCCTAGGATTGACAACCTGCGGCACAAATGCCCTGGCACAGAATATCCAAAAATCCCAAACTATTCAAAAGAAGATAAAAAAGCAACATACTGATAAGAACGCCATTCGTCCGTTTCATGTAAATGTTCCGGAATCGGATCTTAACGAATTGCGCAGGCGCATACTCGCGACAAAATGGCCTGACAAGGAAACGGTCTCGGATCAATCGCAGGGCGTGCAGCTTGCAACTATTCAGGAACTCGCGCGCTATTGGGCAACAGATTACGATTGGCGCAAGTTTGAGGCGAAGCTGAACGCGCTGCCGCAGTTCATCACCAATATCGATGGTGAGGACATTCACTTCATTCACGTTCGTTCGAAGCATAAAGATGCTTTGCCCCTCATCATCACGCACGGATGGCCCGGCTCAATCATCGAGATGATGAAGATTATCGGGCCGCTTACCGATCCCACGGCATACGGCGGGAAGGAATCAGACGCTTTCGATGTGGTGATTCCGTCGATGCCCGGCTACGGGTTTTCGGGCAAGCCGACCAAGGTCGGCTGGGACCCCGACCGCATCGCACGTGCCTGGGCAGTGCTGATGAAGCGCCTTGGATACACGAAGTATGTGGCGCAAGGTGGCGACTGGGGTGCGCTTATCACGGATTTGATGGCAGTACAGAAGGCTCCGGGACTGGTTGGCATTCACTCCAACATGCCTGGCGTGGTTCCGCCCGACATTGATAAGGCGATTCAGTCAGGCAATCCGCTGCCCTCCGGTCTCTCAGCCGAAGAGAAACGCGCGGTCCAGCAGCTGGACTTCTTCTACAAACACAGCGGTTACGCCTTCTTGATGGGGACGCGCCCGCAGACGCTGACCGGACTGGTGGATTCGCCTGTTGGATTGGCAGCCTTTATGATTGACCATGACGCGAAGAGTCTGGAGCTGATCTCAAAGGCTTTTGCCGGACACCCCGGAGGCCTTACGCGAGACGATGTGCTCGACAACATCACACTCTACTGGCTGACGAACACAGCGATTTCTGCGGCTCGTCTCTACTGGGAGAACAAGTACTCCTTCTTCGACGTCAAAGGCGTATCTATCCCGGTAGCCGTAAGCGTCTTTCCTGATGAGCTCTATCAGGCCCCGAAGAGTTGGACGAAGAAGGCGTATCCCAAACTCATCTATTACAACAAGCTCGACAGAGGCGGACATTTCGCGGCGTGGGAGCAGCCAGAGCTTTTCACTGCAGAACTCCGCGCGGCATTCAAGTCGCTACGCTAATCGGAGTCAGGTGGAATACGCTCACACAGGTGCTCGTCGTCTTTTCGCCAAATCAAGAGTTTGAATTCATATTAAAGAACAGGCGATTTGACCAGCCATTAATCTACGATGAAGCCCAAGGAAACAGGAAGCTTCGTCAAACAATTGCTAAGCATCTAGCAGAAACGCGGAAGATTCATTCCAATCCTGATTTGAGTTTAGAATTACATTTTCATTGGATAAAGAATATTTAAATGTTAATAGAAGGTCAGTTGAACAATTTTTATTTAATACATTTGATTCTTTAAAAGATAAATCTAAATTAAAGGAAAAATTTTCTTGAGAGGATATATTCCTCTCAAGAAAATTTTTTTCTTCTTTAACTAACCATAAGAAAAGATACAGCAACATTGGTGAGGGATCAGTCGCTGTTTTTTTTATTAGAAAAAAGAGGAGCCAGGCAAAAAAATACCTGTCTCCTCTTTTATATTAATTAATAAACCTTATCACCATTAAAAATCGAATTCTTAACCACCACATAATCCACCGTACGAATAGCATCAAGTTTGGTTCCGCCTGCATACGAGATAGATGACTGCAGATCCTGTTCCATTTCAGTCAAGGTATCCTTTAAAGCGCCTTTATGCTCCACGTACATTTTCTTGCCTTCTACGTTTTTCTTTTCGCCTTTTTGGAACTCTGAAGCAGAGCCGAAATATTCTTTGAAGAGCTTTCCATCCATTTCAATTGTTTCTCCAGGAGATTCTTCGTGCCCTGCAAACAATGAACCGATCATGACCATAGAAGCACCGAAACGAATCGACTTTGCGATGTCTCCGTGTGTGCGGATACCGCCGTCAGCAATGATTGGTTTGGTTGCAGCTTTTGCACACCAGCGAAGTGCAGCTAATTGCCAGCCTCCTGTGCCAAATCCGGTTTTAATTTTCGTGATACATACTTTACCTGGGCCAATGCCTACTTTTGTTGCATCTGCACCGGCATGCTCAAGTTCTCTTACAGCTTCTGGAGTACCAACGTTTCCAGCGATGACAAAGCTTTCAGGAAGATGCTTCTTGATGTGCTTAATCATTTCGATAACCGCATTAGAATGACCATGTGCAATATCGATTGTAATGTAATCCGGTGTCAGCTGCTCTGCAGCCAATTGCTCAATGAATTCGTATTCTTCTTCTTTCACACCAACACTGATAGAAGCGATTAATCCGCGTGATTTCATATCTTGAATAAATGAGTTTCTTTTCTCCGGCTGGAAGCGGTGCATGATATAGAAATAACCATTTTCAGCTAAGTTAACCGCAATTCTTTCATCTATAATCGTCTGCATATTGGCAGGCACAACAGGCAGCTTGAATGTATGATTTCCTAAAGCGATTGTTGTGTCACACTCTGAGCGGCTGTTTACTACACATTTTGCAGGTATTAATTGAATATCTTCATAATCAAATACATTTTCCATATGATTTACACCCCTAAATACGAATGTTATTGTTGAATATCAATTTAATTGTTCGTCCATTTGGTACTTTACATCATTTATATATGAATGTCAAAGATTTTGGAAGAAAAAAACGAAGAATAGCGATTATCTTTTTCATTTTAGAAAGCCTTTTCAAAAAAACAGGCATATGTATATTGTCTAAAAAGTCAAACCCTTTTATTCGGTAAAAACTACCGCTATTCTTCTAATCTAGTATTCGTATAAAATAAAACTATGAAAACATTAAAATCTTTATCACTTATGTTGTTGGTTGTCGCTCTAGCCTTTGGATTCAGCAGTCAAGCAAGTGCTGCAAGTACATACACCGTTAAAAGCGGTGACACGATGTGGAAAATTGCGTCGAAATATCAGGTTGGCGTCACGGAATTAATCAAAGCCAATCCAAGCGTTAAAAATGCCAATGTGATCTATCCGGGTCAATCGCTTAACATTCCTTCTGGAAGCGCTTATCAAAGCATGGAAAGCGAAGTGGTTACTCTAGTTAACCAAGAACGCGCCAAATACGGGTTAAAGCCGCTTACGGCCAATTGGGAAGTTGCGAGAGTAGCAAAATATAAGTCGGAAGATATGCGTGACAAAAATTACTTCAGTCACACATCGCCTACATACGGTTCTCCATTCGATATGATGAAGAGCTTCGGTATTCAGTACAGCTATGCAGGAGAAAATATCGCAGCGGGCCAAACAACAGCGAAAAGCGTTGTGACAGCTTGGATGAACAGTGAAGGACACCGCAAGAACATTCTGTCTTCTAATTTCAAAGAAATTGGTGTAGGCTACGCTAAAGGCGGATCTTACGGCCATTACTGGACGCAGATGTTTATCAGCAAATAATAAGTAGGAGGATCAGGGACAATCCGTACAGGGTTGTCCTTTTTGCTGTCTTTGTGCAGGGCGTTAATATGCTTTGGGGCTGTTTCGTTGTGTCAAAGGAGTACAATGAGTCCTTAAAATGAATAAAAAAGCAGATTTGAGGACTCAAAGGAGTTTAATGAGTCATTAAAATGAGTAAAAAATCAGATTTGAGGACTCAAAGGAGTACAATGAGTCATTAAAATGAGTAAAAAATCAGATTTGAGGACTCAAAGGAGTTTAATGAGTCATCAAAATCAGTAAAAGAGCAGATTTGAGGACTCAAAGGAGTACAATGAGTCCTTAAAATGAGTAAAAAAGCAGATTTGAGGACTCAAAGGAGTACAATGAGTCATTAAAATGAGTAAAAAATCAGATTTGAGGACTCAAAGGAGTACAATGAGTCATTAAAATAAAAAAGCAGATTTATAGTTCAAAAAAAAGGATGACTGATTGTTTTCAGTCATCCTTTTTTTACATATCATTCATGAAAATCCGATGGTCATTAAAAAGGCTTCCATTTTAATTGCTGTGCTTTTTGAAAGCGCCCTTCTGCTTCTTGCCAATTAACAACATTCCACCAATTTTCGATGTATTTTTTTCTGTCATTCTTATATTGCAGGTAATAGGCATGTTCCCACACGTCAAGGACAAGTATTGGTACGACATCCCATTGACTTAAGTTTTGATGCTTTTCAGCCTGAAGGATCTCTAATCGCCGTGCACGGGGTGACCAGACTAAAATTGCCCAGCCTACTGCTTCAACTTTGTCAGCTGCTTCAGAGAAGTGCTGTTTAAACTTTTCAAAGGTGCCAAAGGTTTGATTAATTTCCTTCATTAGCTTTCCAGCAGGTTTTCCGCCGCCATTTGGACTCATAATACTCCAGAATATCGTATGAAGATAATGGCCGGCTCCATGAAATGCAGCTTCTCTTTCCCAATGCTTAATAAGATCATAGTTGTTAGATAAACGTGCTTTCTCCATTTCTTTTTCAGCTTTATTTAATCCATCCACATAACTTTTATGGTGCTTATCATGATGAAGCTTCATAATTTCCTGATCAATGTAGGGCTCTAATGCATCATATTTATAAGGCAGCGGAGGAAGAGCGTGCCCCCCGATTGGAACGACAGTGACGGATTCAGCTTGAATGCGAGTTTGCTCATTTTCGCTGTCTTGTTCAAAATAAGCCGCAAGCTTTACATATAGTGAATTAGCACGTTCATAGATCTCGCTGTCTTCAAATGATCCCGTTGAAAGTTCTTCTTTAAATTGGCTTATTTGCTGCAGCCAAACCTCTAAGTCTTGATGATCCCCATGTTTTCGTTTTTCATCACGTAACTGATTAAAGCATTCTAACATATTTTCACACCACTTTTTCATTAAGACAATGTAATCTTCAGACATTCATATCCCACCCCTTAGTCAGTTGTAGACAATATATGCGTAAAGGGAAAATGGATGATGATTTTTAAAGGCTGCCTTTTACAATGGCTAATTTGGATAAGAATGCTGATTTCAAAAATGACAGACCTCATCTTCATTTGCAGATATTTTCCTTTCTTTAAAAGGGAATTGAATTATATTTTCAATTTCTAAATAAAGCCACTATAATAATCATTAGAGTACAAGTACTGAGTGCATAGAGAAAAAGGAGGACACTCATGAAACAGGTAAATCCCAGAGTAGGGACGTTTAAAAGGTTTATCCTTAATAATAGATTTGTTCTGTTTCTTCTGATTTTGCTTCTGATTGGATTGAACATTCTTGTCTTTATGAAAGTATCCTTTATTTTCACACCGATTGAGGTATTAATTAAAACGATTCTGCTGCCGATTATTCTTGCGGCCATCGTTTATTATGTATTAAATCCGGTAGTTGATTTTTTTGAAAGAAAAGGCATTCGAAGAATATACACGATCCTGGCCCTGTTTATAGTGATTATTGGTTTGCTGACAATCTTGATTGTGTCGGTTATCCCGTTTCTTAAGGAACAGGTGCTGAGCCTGATCAAGAGCTTCCCGCAATATACAAGCGATGTGGAGCAGCTGGTCAGAGATGTTGTCGGAAGCGACTTTGTGAATCAGGCGCAAAAGACACTGAATATTAACGTCGCAGATCTCTCAAAACAAATTTCGGATCAGGCATCAACCATTATAAATAATATGTTTGCTGGAATTGGAAATATCGTAGGGATAGTAAAGGATTTTATCCTTGCGATTGTCACGCTTCCGTTCATTTTGTTTTATCTTTTAAAAGACGGCAAAAAGCTTGGGCCTTATGTTCTTAAGTTCATGCCCGTTTCTTTCCGCAGTTCAACGTATAATGTAATGCATGAAATGAATAATCAAATCAGCTCCTATATTAGGGGACAGATCATTGTCAGCTTTTGCATTGGTGCGTTAATGTACATAGGCTTTCTGATTATTGGCATGGAGTATGCATCACTTCTTGCCCTTATTGCAGCCTTTACAAGTGTTGTTCCGTATTTAGGACCGGCAATCGCAATTACACCTGCATTCATTATCGCGCTAGTCACATCACCGTTTATGGTGCTGAAATTGATTATTGTGTGGACGATTGTCCAATTAGTTGAAGGGAAATTCATTTCCCCTCAGATCATGGGACGGAATCTTCATATCCACCCGATCACCATTATTTTCGTGATCCTGACTGCGGGGAACTTATTTGGAGTAGTCGGCATTATCCTGGCTGTGCCGGGCTATGCGGTATTAAAAGTGATTGTGACTCATCTGTTTGAATGGATGAAGATCCGGAGTAATATGTATGAACAAAGAGACCAGATCAACAGTAAAAATAAATAGCAAAAATAAAAAGTGCTGAAGAATCGTTCTTCAGCACTTTTATTGTTTATTTTTTAAGGTCTTCAATTGACTCAATAGGCATGTATTCCGGAACGGTTAAACCTAATTTCGTTCCTTCAAGATTTGGCCCAAGATCGACAATTTGATCTTTATATTCATTAATATAGTCCTGATGTGTTGTTGGGAGCCATGCAGCTACTAACGCGTCTGCACTGCCATTGGCAACACCCGTGAACATTGGTCCTGCCTCTACTTGTTTTAAAGTGACATCATAGCCCTGCTTCTTTAATGCAGCACCAATGACATTCGTACTTGCGATTTCTGATTCCCAAGAAACGTAGACAAGGCTTACTTTTTCACCATTGCCTTTTTGAGCGCCATCTGCCCATTCTTTCACTTTGTCAGGATGGCCGTTAATCCATTTTTCAGCAGCTTCCTCGGGTTTCATGCCTTCCTGGATATCTCCCATCACTTCTTCCATATCTTTTGGTTCCCAGGAGAATTGATCAAGGATTTTATAAGCACCGGGATTTTCTTCTTCTAAGCCTTTTCTGACTATGGTGTGAATGGATTCACCTTTACCGAACGAGCCTTTAGGATCCTCTAAATATTTCAGCTTATACTTTGTAAACATCCAGTGAGGTGTCCATCCAGTGATAATGATAGGTTCTTTTTGTTCATAGGCTTTTTGTAATTCAGCGGTCATGGCTGCTGAAGAGCCTTCTATTAATGTCCAATCTCCCTCTAAGCCGTAATCCTTCATTGCTTTTTCTGTGGATTTCATAAGTCCGGCTCCGGGATCAATTCCTGTAATTTTGTAATCGACCTGTTCGCCTACTTTACTCGGAGAAGCCTTTTCAGCCTGGCCTCCGCCAAAAGATACGGCAATAAAAGCACCAATTACCAATAAAGAAAAAATACTATACGCAAATCTCTTAGGTATAACTTGATGATAGGCAGGCTTACGCAGGTTTTGTGAAATCCGGTCTAATATGATTGCAATAATAACAATGGCTAAACCAGCTACAAATCCTCCTCCAACTTGAACCTGTGTTACAGCACGGTAAACTTCTGCCCCTAATCCTGGCGCCCCTACCAATGACGCAATAACTACCATGGATAATGCAAGCATGATACTCTGATTAACTCCAGCTAAAATGGTAGGCGCTGCAAGCGGCAGCTGCAGGGTAAAGAGTCTTTGAGAAGTCGTTGAACCAAATGCATTCGAAGCCTCGATCAAATCCTTAGGAACTTCACGTATCCCTAAGTTCGTCAGTCTGATTGTAGGAGGTACAGCAAATATGACAGATGCTATAATTCCTGGTACAACCCCGATTCCAAAAAACAGAATGGCTGGAATAAGATAAACAAATCCAGGCATTGTCTGCATGAAATCTAAAATTGGGGTGACAATCTGTCTTACTTTATCACTTTGCGATGCCCATATTCCAATCGGAATCCCAATAAGGATAGTGATGACAACAGATGAAAGCACTAAGGCCAATGTGTTGACTGTTGCATCCCACAGTCCAAGATTCTCAATTAAAAGCAGACCGATCAGTGTAAAAAGACCAATAGACCAGCGGCTTGTGTAAAAAGCTAGCAGCGTAATCAAAATAATAAGGAGTAAAGGAGGGCCAAGCTCTAAAACTTTTACCAGTCTATCTATAAAGCCTTCGGTGAAGGCAGATATGCCGCTGAAAAAGCCTTGAAAATTAGTTATGATCCATCCTACAGCAGTATCTACCCAATCAGCGAGGGGGATTTGCGGGAGTCCCATTTAATCTGCCTCCTTCATGTTCAGATCATCTTTGTTTCCTGCAAGTGCTCCAATAACAGCACCGCGTATAATAACACCTTTTAAGCGATTTTCCTGATCAACTACTGCAACCGGGAGGGCAGAATTCGATAGTGCTTCGATAACGTCAGTAAGCAATGTATCTTCTGATACTGTCGCTATATTTCTTGCCATCACATCTTCAACCGTCTTATTCTCTTTGACTGCATTGGATGCATCATCAGCGGTGAGCGCCCCTAATAGCTTTTGTTTGCGGTCTACAATAAAGATGCTTGAATATCCCTGAGCCTTCATAATTTGCAGAGCCACACGCGGACCGCGATCAGGAGTCATTCTCTCAGCACGTTTTAAAACATGAGATGCCTGCAGCACCTTGGAAAGGTCCACATCTTCTACAAAACGTTCTACATATTTGTCTGCAGGATTCATCATGATTTCTTCAGGAGATCCGATTTGAATAATTGTACCGTCTTTCATTAATGCAATACGATCCCCTATGCGAAGGGCCTCATCAAGGTCATGAGTAATAAAAATAATCGTTTTCTTCATGGTTTCTTGAAGTTCAAGTAATTCATCCTGCATGTCTTTACGGATCAGCGGATCCAATGCACTAAAAGCTTCATCCATTAACAGAATGTCAGTATTGCTTGCAAGGGCTCTCGCTAGACCGACCCTTTGCTGCATGCCTCCGCTGAGCTGTGAAGGATACTGATTTTCATATCCCTTCAAACCGACAACCGCGAGTGACTGCATGGCTTTTTCTCTTCTTTCATCTGCCGGTACGTTTCGGAGTACAAGCCCATGTTCCGTATTTTCAAGTACGGTTTTATGAGGGAATAAAGCGAAGTTTTGAAAAACCATGCTGATTTTATTTCTGCGTACGTCTCGCAGCTGCTGCGCTGACATTTTAACAATATCGACATCATCGATTAAAATTTCGCCAATTGTAGGATCTATTAAGCGGTTCAGCATACGGATCAATGTTGATTTTCCGCTTCCTGATAAACCCATTACTACAAAAATTTCACCTGGGTAAATTTCAAAACTTGCACTATTTACGCCAATGGTTGAACCCGTTTTTTCCAGTATCTCTTTTTTTGAATATCCTTCTTTAAGTAACTTAATAGCATTCTTGGGGGATTTTCCGAATACCTTCGTTACATTTTTCACTTCAACTTTTGGTCTCATCCTACACCTCAAAACTGCTTATTTTATTTAAATATAATTCGAAAACCTTCTGTTTTCCGCAATCTCCGGAGACTTACTATACTTCTTGCAAAAAACAATAACTGTTTAAGTATATAGAAGTTCAACTTTTGATTGCAAACGATATGGCAGCAGAAACAATTAAGAAAACCCTTACACTTCAATAAATAAAAGACTGCTGCAACCGCTCCGATGTCAATAGCGGTCTTATTTCACAGCTTATTTGTTTTTGATAATTTAGTTTCTGCAAAAATTATTTATTTTATTTCAGGGAAAGGATGAAAGTTTTAAAAAATCATTGAAAATAATGATTTTTTTCTGCAGATTGAAATAGTTTAAAAGAATAACATTCATAAAAAAGGGTATTTAAAATATGTGTATAACAGCTAATGAATTTTCTGGAAAGGAAGATGAAAATTGTCAGAACCATTATTCACTACCTCAGTTACAGCAGTAGGCGGAAGAGAAGGAAAAGTACACTCATCAAATGGCGTAATCAACATGGATATCGCCATGCCGGGATCACCTAGAGCTGAAAGAATGCCTGAAGCTACAAATCCGGAACAGCTATTTGCAGCGGGATATGCTGCATGTTTCGATGGAGCTCTGCAGCATATGGCCAGAAAAGAAAAAGTGAAATTTGAATCTGAGGTTACGGCTAATGTAAGCTTTTTAAAAGATGAAGCTGATGGCGGCTTCAAATTAGCCGTAAAGCTTGATGTAAAAGGGAAGGGGATTGAAAAATCTCAATTAGAAGACCTTGTTCACAAGGCTCATGAGTTTTGCCCATATTCTAAAGCAACCAGAGGGAATATCGAGGTTACCCTTGAGGCGATTGTTTAATAAGAGAGAGGCACCGTAAATGCGGTGCCTTTTTTATGTTTTTTAGTTGAAAATAAACAAACGATAATATAAAATGTTTATTATATATTAAACAAAATAGGGAAGTGTTTGTTATATGGATGTATCTGAGTTGTTTTGGAGTGCTTCTCTGGATGAATGGAAACAGGGGTTCATCCAAAACCAGGAGCACTATATTTGTCTGCTTTGCGGAGACAAAACAGAAAAAGGCGTTATTTACCCTGTAGATGACATGTTCTATGATGCTGAAAAAGCGATGAAGATTCATATTGAAAAAGAACATGGATCTGTCTTTGATTATCTGATTGGACTTGATAAAAAGCTTACTGGGCTGACGGACCATCAAAATCGTTTATTACGGCTTTTTTATGCCGGAAAAAATGATGCCGAAATCCAAAAAGAGCTAGAGATCGGAAGTTCAGCTACAATCAGAAACCACCGATTTGTATTGAAGGAAAAAGAACGCCAGGCAAAAATGATGCTGACGATCATGGAGCTTTTAAGAGAAAAGGATCAGCATGCACCGGTATTGATAACTCCTCACAAGGCAGCCAAAATGATTGACAGCCGATACAATGTCACTCAGGAGGAGGAAGCAGAAATGCTTGAAAAGTTATTTCCTGAGGGGACACATAGAAAGCTTAAGAAATTTCCGCTTAAAGAAAAGCAAAAGCTGATTGTCCTAAAAGCGATTGCTGACCGATTTGAAGGAAAACGGAAATATGACGAAAAAGAAGTGAATCAACTATTAGAATCCATTTATCACGATTATGTCCTCCTTAGACGGTACTTAATTGAATATGGATTTCTTGCCCGCAAGGCAGATGGAAGCGAGTATTGGAAAATACTTTAAAAAGGAAAGGAGATTCAATTAATGGATCGGAAAAAAGAATTAAAACAGCTTTATAAAGAATCGAAACCCGAAGCGGGAATCTATCAAATAAAGAATATCAGAAACGGGAAACTTTTTATCGGAAGCACATTGAACTTAAAAACATTGAATGGAAAGCAGTTTGAACTTGAATCAGGATCAAGCACAAACAAAACACTTCAAAACGAATGGAGTACTTTTGGAAAAGAAGCTTTTTCAATAGAAGTGCTGGAAGTATTAAAAAGAAAAGAAGAGGGCTATTTTGATGCGAAACATGCTTTGAAAAAGCTTGAGGAAAAATGGCTTAACGAGCTGAAACCATATGGTGAAAAGGGATACAATAAAGAAAAGCTTCAATAAGAAAAGGTGTTTACCAAATGGTAAACACCTTTTGACTGTTAAAGAACATGCTTTCTGCTGTTTCTGAATCCTTTTGCCATATCCACTATTGAAATGAGAATGACGATGGCAGCTGACGCCCAAATCCAGTTAGACCAAACCTCATCATGATTTTCAGGCTGTATTCCAAAGGAATTCATCGTCAAGCTGATAAAATCATTGGTGAAAAGCTCTGGATTCAGCAGCATGATGCAGTAAAAGCTGATGAAAACGAGATTGCTGAGAGTATTGATCCAGGCGAGCCTTTTGGTCCATCTGCCTGTATAAAGCTTGTAAATAGCTATAAACATCTCTAATGCAAAAATGGCAGCAATGCCGGGGAGATACATTTTAAGAACATCTGCCTGAAATAGAGGGGCAGCAAGCTTAAGGTCTTCAAGACCAGTTCCCTGCAGTGTGTACCAGCCAAGAAGGTTCGATGCGTTCAAAAAGATGGAAGCCCACAGCACCGTGAAAAATAATTCGAAAATGGGTTCAGACCTGGGAATGGATCTTTTAGGAGTATGGGTTAAAGCCAGTAAATCGTCTGGTGTCCATTTCGTGTTTTTTACATAATCACTTATCGTTACAGCGCGTTCCAAAAACGTATAAGTCAGAGTTACCCATGTAAACACTTGAAAGCTAACAAGCAGGGAGCCGATAAGAATGTCAAAGAAAATGGTCAGCATGAGAGAAAAAATGGAAGTATCACCCTGATGCTGAATGATTCCTTCAAAAAACCTGGATAAAAACGTGATGCACAATGCCGCAGCAAGGGATATTTTCATGACATACAGATAGGAATTATACATTGCTGGCCCGATTAAATAATTTGGTTTACCAGAGTATTTTTGTGCTAGTTCAGCGGGGTTTCCGAGTTTAGTCAGTACCATTTTTACATCTTCTTCGGTATAGTCCTCCGGAAGCATATCTTCAATATTCGATCGCAGCTCAAGGGCAATATCCTCTTGAGCCTTTTCAGGAAGCCTTCGTGTGACTTCATTAATATAAAGATGAATCAGATTCACTGAATCATTCCTCCTCTAATAGCTTTTTCATTTGAATAGAAGTTTTAAGCCATTCAACTTTAAGCTGTTCATACACCTCTTTTCCAAAATCGCTCAGTTTGTAATACTTTCTTGGCCGAGTCTCTGTCAGTTCCCATTCACTTATTAGGAGTTCTTGTTTTTCCAGTCTGCGGAGTAAGGGGTAAAGGGTGCTTTGATCAATTGTTATGTTGTTTTTCTCAAGAAGCTGGACGAGAGAATATCCGTATTGAGGTGTTTGCAGCTGGCTGAGGACGGCAAGTGTAAGGGTTCCTCTTCTTAGTTCAGTGGTCAGCGAGTTCAGTAATTCATTCATTATGACACCTCCAATTTTATAATAGTGTGTGACGTACACTATTGTCAATAAAATAATACTAATATTTGTAAAATGAGCAAATCGTTGACATGCGATAACAAATGAATTAAAATTATCTTGAATTCGAGATAATTATTAAAATAAGTGTTATTTAGATAAAATGAGAGAAAATACAATTTATTAAGGAGAGGTTTTCTATGACTAAAAAAACGGCAGGTATCCACCATATCACGGCAATCGTTGGTCATCCCCAGGAAAATGCGGACTTTTATGCAGGGGTTCTTGGCTTGAGACTGGTAAAGCAAACAATCAATTTTGATGATCCTGGTACGTATCATCTTTACTTTGGAGACGAAGCAGGAAAACCGGGAACGATTATTACTTTTTTTCCATGGCCTGATGCTTATCAGGGGAAAGTTGGGGATGGCCAGGTTGGAGTAACATCATATGTTGTGCCAAAAGGAGCATTGAGCTTTTGGAAGGCCAGACTTGAAAAGATGGATGTTCCATTTTCTAAAATGGAGCGGTTCGGTGAGGAGTATGTGGTTTTTGATGATCCGCATGGTCTGCACCTCGAAATCGTTGAACGGGAAGAAGGAGAATCAAACAAGTGGGAGTTTGGCGGAGTCACATCTGATGTTGCAATAAAAGGATTTGGAGGGGCAACTCTGTTATCCGCTCAGCCTGAGAGAACAGCAGAACTGCTGGAGGCGATCATGGGATTTGAAAAAATCAGCCAAGAAGGAGATTTTATCCGTTTTCGTTCAACTGGAGAGATTGGAAATGTGATTGATTTGAAAATGACGCCAATCGGCCGCGGGCAAATGGGAGTTGGAACGGTTCATCATATTGCGTTCCGAGCAGAAAATGATGAGGATCAGCTTCAGTGGCAAAAGCATGTTGCAAACGGAGGATATCATGTCACTCCAGTACAGGACCGACAATATTTCAATGCGATCTATTTCAGAGAACACGGTGAAATCCTGTTTGAAATTGCAACAGATCCTCCAGGATTTGCTCATGATGAGGAGACGCTGGGAGAAAAGCTGATGCTGCCGAAATGGTATGAGCCGCAAAGAGAAAAGATTGAAAAAGCGCTTGCGCCATTTGAGATTAGAGAGCTTTAAGGAGTGATGAAAATGCTGAGCATTGATCCAGCTGCTAACACGGAAAGGGAGAATTATAAGCTTTTAACAGGAAGCATTATTCCAAGACCGATTGCATTTGTCACTTCGCTTTCAGAAGACGGAACATTAAACGGAGCGCCATTCAGCTACTTTAACATCGTTACCGCCAATCCCCCGATGATTTCGGTGTCCGTTCAAAGAAGCGAAGGAAATCAAAAGGATACTGCCAGGAATATCAGCAGTCTGAAAGAATTTGTTGTGCATATCGTTGATCATGACAACGTTGAAAAGATAAACATCACTGCAGCAAACCTTCAGCCTGATCAAAGTGAGATTGAATTGGCGCAATTAACGCCTATTAAGAGCAGCAGGATTGCTGTGCCAGGAATAACGGAAGCCAAAGTACGCATGGAATGTGTTCTTGAACGAGTGATTGAGCTCGGCGGTGACGATTCGCCTGCATGTGATTTGATCATCGGGAAAATTGTTCAGTTTCACGTAGAAAAGAGCATATATGAAAAAGGAAGAATTAATCCTGATGGACTGGGTGCAGTCAGCAGACTTGCGGGAAATGATTACGCAAGAGTCGGAGAGCTGTTTTCAATCGAACGGCCAATATGAAAAACGGACCAAATCCTGGTCCGTTTTTTATGATCGCAGATAAATTCTTGATTTAGATGGATATCATGTCAAATGTGGCTGATCCAAAATAGATGGATAAATAGAAAACAAGCCCGCTTATAAAAATAAAACCATATGATCCTCATCATAATAGATGCCATCAGCTTTTAGCGCTCTTTTTTCATGACCATAAACGGTGAAGCCAAATGAAGTGTATAGTTGCTTTGCTGAAGGATTGGTGCTCACAACAGATAAATGAAGCTGCTCTGTATCGTCAAACTCCTGTGCTTTTTTTACCACTTCAGCCATCAGTTTTTTTCCTATGCCCCTTCCGCGATAATCAGGAGAAACATACATCGCGTAAATCGAAGCTTTATGCTTAAGCTTGACCTTCGTTTCTTTTACTAGAGTGACAACACCGGCAAGTTCTTCCTTTTCAAAAACTCCAAACGTAAAGGCAGTATCTGATTCAAGTCTAGATTTGTAAAGATCAATCGGATAAAGCTGTTCTTCCTCGTAGCTTGATCCAAATGCTTCAGGGCTGTTTTTTAAACCCTCGAGCCGGATTTTTTGGTAAGCGTCTGCATCATTTCCATTCAGGATTCGCTTCTTCATGGGTTCCTCCATAAATGTTTTCCTCTATTTTACAATCTTGAAAGCGTTAGTTCCAGTCTTTTCATAGTTGGCAACAGCACAAGTGACAAAGTTGGGTTTTCTTTAAATTGTACGAACAGGATATGAGTCTTAAGATAGACATATAGAGTTTTGGTAAAACGCTTTCATAAATTTCTATTAGGAGGTTAATACATGTCTACACAAAACAATTCAGATATAAAGGTTCGAATTCAGCGTTTTGGAAGTCACTTAAGCGGAATGATCATGCCGAACATCGCAGCATTTATCGCTTGGGGGCTGATTACAGCTTTATTTATTCCAACAGGCTGGTGGCCAAATAAGGAATTGGCAGAGCTAGTAGGACCGATGATCACCTATCTGCTGCCATTGCTGATTGGATTTACCGGCGGACGCATGGTGTATGATCTGCGCGGAGGTGTCGTTGGTGCAACGGCGACAATGGGGGTTATCGTAGGTTCAGAAATCCCGATGTTCCTGGGCGCCATGATTATGGGTCCTCTTGGCGGGTATTTAATTAAGAAAGTGGACCAAGTGTTCAAGGATAAGGTCAAATCTGGATTTGAAATGCTTTACAATAACTTTTCAGCAGGTATTGCAGCGGCTTTTTTAACAATTCTTGCTTTTAAAGCAATCGGTCCTCTTGTATCAGGTTTAACGAACATTCTTATCGGCGGAGTAGAAGCAATTGTCTCTGCAGGTTTGCTGCCTCTTGCAAGTGTTTTTGTAGAGCCGGCAAAGGTTTTGTTCCTAAACAATGCAATCAACCACGGAATTTTCAGCCCGATTGGCATTGAGCAGGCATCAAAAGCAGGAAAATCCATCTTATTCCTGATTGAATCGAACCCTGGACCAGGACTTGGCATTCTGCTTGCCTATATGGTATTTGGAAAAGGCAATGCGAAACAGTCTTCACCTGGTGCAGCAATCATCCATTTCTTCGGGGGGATTCACGAAATTTACTTCCCTTACATTTTGATGAAGCCATTGTTAATCTTAGCGGCTATTGCAGGAGGAGCAAGTGGTGTACTGACATTCATGCTGTTTGATGCAGGTCTTGTTGCCACTCCATCACCAGGAAGTATTTTTGCTCTATTAGCGATGACGCCTAGAGGAAACTTTGCAGGTGTGATTTTAGGGGTAGTAGTTGCTACAGCCATTTCATTCTTAGTAGCAAGTGTCATTTTAAAATCATCGAAATCAACAGATGATGAGAGCATTGAAGCAGCAACAGAGAAAATGCAGCAAATGAAAGGCAAGAAAAGCAGTGTTGCAGACTCACTTGTTGCTGAAAAGAAACCAAATGCAGCAAACCATTATCAAAATGTGAAAAAAGTCGTATTCGCATGTGATGCAGGCATGGGTTCAAGTGCAATGGGCGCATCTGTTCTGAAGAATAAAATGAAAAAAGCAGAGCTGAATGTTGATGTAACGAACACGGCAATTGCTCAGCTGCCAAGTGATGCAGATGTGGTCATAACCCATAAGGATTTAACAAGCCGTGCAAAAGAAAAATTGCCTAATGCCATTCACCTTTCTGTAGAAAATTTCTTAAACAGCCCGGTTTATGAAAAACTGGTTGGAGATCTGAAAGAAGGAAAGCAGCCTAATATTGCGGGATCAGAAGAAGTACAAACACCAAGTAAAAATGTTGAGAAGGTCATCTTCGCATGTGATGCCGGAATGGGATCAAGTGCAATGGGAGCTTCTGTATTGAAAAATAAATTCAAAAAAGCAGGTCTTGAAATTCAAGTGACAAACTCGGCAATTAATAATCTGCCGGGTGATGCGGATATTATTATTACGCATAAAGACTTAACGGACCGAGCAAAGGCTAAAGTTCCTCAGGCTGAACATCTTTCAGTAGATAACTTTTTAAACAGCCCTAAATATGATGAACTGGTTCAGCGATTAAAGAAGTAATCCGTTTGCTTAGATGAGCAGGGATGGTGATGAAAGTGTATATAACAGCCAGAGAACGAGACATTTTAAAGCAGCTATTTGAACAGCCCGGCTTCATTACGGTTCACACGCTTGCTAATGATGTCGGGGTGAGTTCGAGAACCATTCACCGAGAAATGAAAAAGCTTGAAGATACACTGAAGAATTACCGGATTGTAATTGAGAAGAAGGCAGGGCAAGGGGTGAAGCTGACTGGTCTAAAGGAAGATATAGACCGGCTGCGGAATGACTTGTCCTCGCAGTCTTCCTACGATTACCTTCAGGATGAGCGGGTGTATTTGCTGATAAGTGAATTAATTCAATCCAAAGAACAAATGAAGCTCTATGCCCTTGCGTCAAAACTGCTTGTTTCTGCAGCAACCATCAGTCATGATTTAGACCGGGTGGAGAAGAAAATTGAACCTTATGAGCTTGAATTAGTAAGAAAAAGAGGATTTGGGGTTCAGCTTACAGGGGAAGAAACGGCAAAAAGAAGGCTGCTTGAGGCATTGCTGCTGGAGACAATTGATGAGCAGGAGTTCATTCAGATTATTGATAAAGATCCTATTAGGGAGCCAGAAAGCCAAACGTATTTAGGGTTTTTAACCAGCTGTGATCTGAATAAGGCAGATGATGCATTGAAGCCGATTCTCGAAATGATGCCCTATGAAATGGCGGATAACGCTTATTTTTCCCTATTGATTCATTTAAGTGTTGCAGTGAAAAGGCTGATGCAGCAAGAACCAGTGTCCTTCGTGAAAAGTGATGTGCAGAATGTGCTTCAATCTGAGGAATTTCAAATGGCAGCAAGGATAGGAAAGCAATTAACGAATGTTTTCAGCCTCTCACTTCCAGAAGAAGAAATCACGCAGATTGCTGTTCATCTTCGAAGAGCGAGAAGGCAAAATGAAGATTTCAACTTTGAACAAAGAAATTCCTTGATCTCCCTGCATGTAAAGCAGCTGATTGAATACGTTGCAGACGAACTCGACGCTCCTCTTAGAAACAATCAGTCTCTTTACAATGGACTTATTTCACATTTAGAACCGGCTTATTACCGGATGAAAGACGGGATTTACACACATAACCCGTTTGCCAAAGAGACAAAAGAAAATTACCCTAAGCTTTATGAGGCAGTAAAAAAAGGATTGGAACTCGTCTTTCCTTCGCTTGTCTTTCCAGATGATGAAACGGCTTTTGTCGTTTTGCATTTTGGTTCAAGCCTTGAGGAAAGAAGACAGGTCTTTTCATATAAAGCATTAATCGTCTGCTCAAGCGGAATTGGATCCTCGAAGATGCTTGCGACAAGGATACACAAAGAGATACCTGAAATTACTGAAACAGCTTTATCATCGCTTATTGGCTTAAAAAAACTGAATTTGGAAAACTTTGATTTAATCATTTCAACCGTTAGTCTGCCGCTTGATTCTTCTGATTATATACAGGTCGGACCGCTGCTTGCGGATCATGAGGCTGAAAAAATTCGCGAACAATTAAAAAGCACATCCAAATCTAAAAAAATGACCAGACATCCAAGCTATGCAGAGGCTTTAGGCGAGGTCAATCTGCTTGAAAAGATCGAAGTCTTTGAAGAAGCGGCAAAAACCGTTAAAGAGCTTCTCCGGCATTTCAGAGTCTACCATTTCTCGAATCATGGAAACCACCGGGACGTTTTATTTTCAGCAGCAGAGGTATTGAAGGAACAGGGTCTTATTAGAGACTCCGAAACACTGACGAGCGAGCTTTTGAAGAGGGAGGAGCTTGGCGGGCTTGGTATACCGGATTCGTCAATCGCTCTTTACCATTGCCGGGATACCTGCAACATTAAGCCGGTTTTCGTTCTTTTCAACCTTGAACATCCTTATACAGTACCTGGCATGGATAACAGGGAAATTGAGATGAAGACCCTTGCTCTCCTGCTCGCACCTGAAGATTTTTCTCATACAGGGCTTGAGGTTTTAAGCCTGATCAGTGCAACATTGATCGAAACAGAAGACAACCTTCAGCTTTTTCAATCCGGCAACGGAACAAAGATGACAGCTGTGTTAAATGAAACCTTTCACAAATGGCTTACGCAAAAATTTATAAAATAGGAGAGTGCGACAATGAAAAAAATACTAGATGAGGCAAATATCCTCCTAAATCAAACAATTGGATCAAAAGACGAAGCGATTCGTTTAGCTGGGAAATTACTAGTTGAAAACGGATATGTCAACGAAGATTATGTAGAAAAAATGCTTGAGCGTGAAGAGCTTTCTACGACATATATGGGAAATGGCGTTGCCATTCCGCATGGCACGGAAGACGCTAAAAAAGAAGTCAATCACTCTGGAATCTCAATTGTTCAAGTTCCGGAAGGCGTAGATTTCGGTACTGGAGAAGATGCTAAAATTCTGTTTGGAATTGCCGGCAAGGACGGGGAGCACTTAGAGCTTCTATCTCAAATTGCGATTCTATGCTCAGAAGAAGAAAATGTTCAAAAAATGCTTGAAGTAACTACAAAACAAGAGCTGATTGCTTTATTTGAAGAGGAGAATTAAGATGATTGCTGTGCATTTTGGAGCAGGGAACATCGGCCGCGGTTTTATTGGAGCTTTGCTTAGCGGAGCAGGGTATGAAGTTTATTTTGCTGATATCAATAAGGATGTTATTGACGCATTAAATGAAAAAGGGAAGTATGAAGTCAGATTAGCTTCTGATGAGTTTGAGTCCTTTATTGTTTCAGGTGTTAAAGGAATCAACAGCAATGAGAATCAAGAAGAAGTCATCGCAAAGATTGCAGAAGCAGACCTGATCACAACTGCGGTGGGACCAAATATTCTAAAGTTTGTTGCGAAAACAATCGCTCTAGGCCTCAAAGAAAAAAAAACAGAAGCAAATGTGATTGCCTGTGAAAATATGATTGGCGGAACAGACCATTTGAAGAGTGAGATCTTCAAGCACCTAAATGAGGAAGAGCGGCATTCCGTCTCAGAGCTGATCGGTTTCCCTAATTCAGCAGTTGACCGCATCGTGCCTATTCAGGAAAACGAGGATCTTCTAAGTGTATCAGTAGAACCTTTCTTTGAATGGGTGATTGAGCAATCAAAGGCAAAGGGAAATATGCCTTCCATTCAGGGAGTCACTTACGTTGACGATCTTATTCCGTATATTGAGCGCAAACTTTTCACCGTAAATACAGGTCATGCTGTGACTGCATACGCCGGGTATCAAAAAGGACTGGCTACCGTTAAGGAAGCCATTGAAGATACAGAGGTTCGCCGTCTCGTTGAAGGTGCTCTGAATGAGACAAGCATGCTGCTTGTAAAAGAGTATGGTTTTGATGAGGGAGAACATTTGAACTACGTGAAAAAAATCATTGCCAGATTTGAAAATAAACATATTTCAGATGAGGTCACTCGAGTCGGAAGATCTCCAAAACGTAAATTAGGCTTTGATGACCGTCTTGTAGCACCTGCAAGAAGGCTGCTTGAAAAAGGGATTTCGCCTGATGATCTTGCAGCTGGCATTGCAGCATGTCTAAAATATGATTTTGACAAAGATGAAGAAGCGGTTGAAATTCAGCAGCTGATTCAGGCAAAGGGCATTTCGGGTGCACTGCAGGAGATTTCACAGCTTCCTGAAAATCATCCGCTGATCGGCCTTGTTGAAGAAAAATATCATAAGCTGTAAAAGGAAAAGCCTATCATTGTCAGACAATGATAGGCTTTTTTAACCATACTTTTTCTGATGCTCTTTCTTTAATTCCAAATATTCAACGTCTTCTCTGACTGCCATCCACATTTCTTTGAAGAATGCAGCAGACTTGGCTTTTCCCTCGTCAATTTCCCGTTTATGGATGTTTCCATCTTCTTTATACTTACGTCCGCCTTTGTAATTAGCATATCTTCTTGCTCGTGTGTAGCCCATTTGCAGAAATTTCCGCGCCATGTCCATACCGACAAAGTCATCGTTGTCTTTGTATTCAAGAAAAAGATGATAAATCTTTTCAGAGGATCCCTTTGCGATCTCAGGAGTTTTAAAGCGCCAATAAGGCAAGATCTCACTTTTATATGGCTCTACAAGGAGGACACCCTGTTCGCCTCTGCCAATGCGGTATTTCTCTGGATGCTTTCGGAAATCCGTGTTTTCAAAGTCCTCATCGTAATTAAACGGCACACGAATCACCTCTCTTTTTTTACCATTCCCCGTTCAATTAAAAAGTGAAACGTCCTGAATGTGCCGGTAAAGAAAAATAGACCTTTATAAAAAGGTCATGACTTATTCCATGAAGATAGATGCTGCGCCCATACCAATCAATATGATGAATAACCCAGTAAGAATGGCAGTTGAAATGTTGACATTCCGCCTCCTTCGGGTAATCCCGAGCTTCCGTCTGACAAACAGCCCTGTTAGGAAATTGCTGATATAGTACGGACACAATGTGAACAAAAGGTAGAGCCAAAATAACGGGTTAAAGGCAAAAAAAATAAAAATCATGATGATCCAAAATAAGACGGCTGATCTTCTTCTCAGGAAGGAATTAACCTGTATAACTCGGAGGAAGAACGTGTGAATGGGATAGGCCGTTTTTAATAATTCCATGTATTGCTCTCTGTATGTTTCTTCCTCAGGCTCTATTTCGGCAGCAAGCCTGCTCAGTTCTCTGGCCTGCTTGAAGTCTCCGCGATTAAAAGCAGTATTGGCCAAAGAATAGAATACGTGCGGGTCATTCTCATTTTTTTCTAAGGCAATCCTTTCGAATTCCCTCGATTCTTTCTTCTTGTTGGCAAGCAGCAGGAAATCACTGTAGGCTGCAAGGTAAACAGGCTCTTCGCTCTCATAGGCAAGAGCGCTCTCCATCAGCTTAAGTGAGTCCTTGAGCTTGTTCTTTTGAAAGGCTCTCAGAGCTTTTAAATAATAGAAATGGGCAACATCGGGATATATCCGCAGTGCATCTTCAACAGCGTGATCAAAAGTTTTCATATCTCCGCTTTGATAATAAGAGCTGACCAGCAGAAAGCTGCCTGTGTAATCCTCAGGGTCTTTTTTTAATGCTTCTTTTGAAAAATGAATCGCTGATTTAAAGTCTTCTTTATGAGAATAAATATCTGCCAGTATGGAATAGGAATGGGCGATTTCCGGATCTGATGCGATGAGTTTCTGTGCTTCTTCAATTGCTTCATCATATCTTCTCCAGTCTCTGAGTTTTTTAATGCGCTCGATTGTCTGAATATGCCAATTACTCATGTCTTACCTGATTCCATGTGTCTTCATGTAGTGAAGCACTTTCTTGTAATCTTTATTTGTATCGCTGAAGGTAGCGTAATTTTTTGCAGTGGCAAACCATTCAAGTGTTGTGGGATTACGATCTTTGGCTGACTTCAGCAAATCAGTATTGGACATTGGCTGTAGGGAGCCTTGTTCAAGAGAACGCTCAATCGCTTTTGAGATAGCATCATCGATTACCTGTGTTAAATCAGCGCCTGAGAAATGGTTGGTAACCTTTGCTATTTTTGACAAATCAAGCTTATCCTGAGGCTTATCTTTTGTTTTGATTGAAAGAATCAGCTCACGTTCCTCCTCAGACGGCGGAGGAATAAATAACAGCGAATTAAATCTTCCTGGACGGCGAAGGGCAGGATCGAGGTACCACGGGGTGTTCGTGGCTCCGATAATATATACCTGATCGTTAAAAGATTGGAGACCGTCAAGCTCAACTAACAGCTGATTCACGAGCACACGGTCATGATGCTGGCTCATGCGGTGACGATTGCCTCCCAGTGCATCCAATTCATCAATAAATAGAACGCACGGTTTTTGTTCTCTTGCCTTTTCAAAAATATCATGCAAATTGTGTTCGCTTTGGCCTACATACATTGAGAGAATAGCCTGCAGTTCCAGGTGAATGAAGCTGGCATCGATTTCACCGGCAATCGCTTTAGCAAGGAAAGTCTTTCCGCATCCCGGAGGACCGTACAACAGCAAGCTTCCCCCTCCAGTTTTTCCGTATGCCTGAAAAAACTCAGGAGATTGGATGGGCATGATAAAGTCCATGCGAATCCGCTTTTTGACATCCTCAAGTCCTCCGACATCTTCAAACGTTTCCTTAGGCTGCAAGGTTTCAATTAAACTATTTTTATCCTTATCAAACTGAATGACCTTCAAGTTTTTCCGTCTCTTGTCATCTCCAGAGCTCATGAGATCCCTCCTAAAAAACATTCCTCTTTGATACTAGCAAAATATGAAACTTTTTCCAATGCTTTTAAGGGGAGAGATGGGATTGAATGACATAAATCAGGGGTGAAAAGCCTTATTTCAGCTGTCTTCGGCCATTGCTCATCAGGAACCAGCAGACTATATTTGACATCACTAATCAGAGCGTGTATATTGTAAGTATAGAAATTATCTCGAATTCAAGATATTATTTGGAGGGATGAACATGCAGCCATTAAAAGGCATTCACCATGTATCGGCCATTACTGCTAAAGCACCTGAAAACTACGAGTTTTATACAAAGACGTTAGGTTTAAGATTAATTAAGAAAACCGTTAACCAGGATGATGTATCTGTTTATCATCTATTTTATGGAGATGAAAAGGGCAATCCGGGTACGGAGCTTACCTTTTTTGAAATTCCAAATGCAGGACGCGTGCATGAAGGGGTCAACAGTATATCGGCAACCTCGCTGCGTGTACGAAATGACGAGGCACTGAGCTTTTGGAAAAAAAGATTTGAAGAACATGATGTGGAACACGGCGAAATCGTTCAAGCAGGATACCGCCAAACTTTGTCATTCAAGGACTTTGAAGGACAGCGCCTGATCTTGGTTTCTGATGAAAATAACGATGGAGTTGCCGCAGGACAGCCTTGGGATAAAAGTCCGGTTCCAGCCGAGTTCGCCATCATTGGACTTGGACCTGTGAAGTTAACAGTAGCAGTGCCGGAGAGAACAATTGAAATTTTAACAGACATTCTGGGCTTTAGAGCAAAAGGAAGCTATCCATCTGACGTGCCTGGACAGCCAGAGATTTTAGTATTTGAAACAGGAGAAGGAGGATCAGGGGCAGAGGTTCACATTGAAGAACGCCTCGACCTTCCTCAAGAACGTCTCGGCCGCGGAGGCGTGCATCACGTTGCGTTCCGTGTGGACAATGAAGAGGAAATGCATAAATGGATTGAAAAACTGAAATCTGAGAGAATTCCAAGCTCAGGATTTGTAGACCGTTTTTATTTCCGTTCTCTGTACTTCAGAGAGCCGAATGGCATTCTGTTTGAGCTTGCAACAGATGGGCCTGGATTTGATACAGATGAAGAATTGAACCACTTAGGAGAGTCACTTGCACTGCCGCCGTTCCTTGAAAACCGCCGTGCGGAAATTGAGGCGAAATTGAAGCCTTTGAATACAAAATTGAGCTAAAAAAAGCTGATCCGGGTGACGGATCAGCTTTTTGTCATCTATCAGGGATGCCATTTTCACTTAGCAGCCATTTATAGAATTTATCAAATTAAATCAGAATTTTTACAGTTGAAGTCCAATGTTTTTCAGCCGATTTCCTCATTAAGTCTGAAATTGCGCTTCATAAAGCCTGCGGTATCCTTTTCCTTCTGCCATCAGTTCATCATGTGAACCCTGTTCAGTAATGCCCTCTTTATTTACCACAATAATTCTGTCTGCGGTCTTAATCGTTGCGAGCCTGTGAGCGATGACAAGTGTTGTCCTGCCTGCAG
This sequence comes from Metabacillus dongyingensis, assembly GCF_019933155.2. Lineage (NCBI taxonomy): Bacteria > Bacillati > Bacillota > Bacilli > Caryophanales > Bacillaceae > Metabacillus > Metabacillus dongyingensis. The sequence goes on from NZ_CP082944.1 coordinate 211,280, forward strand.
ACAGCTTTGCCAGAGATTCCTGAATGGCTTTTTCCGTCTCGGTATCAAGGGCGGAGGTAGCTTCATCAAGTATAAGAATTGGCGGATTCTTAAGGAACATTCTTGCAATGGACAAGCGCTGCTTTTGTCCGCCGGATAATTTGACGCCGCGCTCTCCAATTACCGTATCAAGCCCGTTTGGAAGAGAAAAAATCAGTTCTTCTAATTGTGCATGTTTCGCTGCAAGCCTTATGTCATGCTCCGTTGCATCAAGCTTGCCATAAGCAATGTTTTCTCTCATCGTTCCGGAAAAAAGAAACACATCCTGCTGAACAATTCCAATTTGCCTCCGCAGAGAGTGAAGAGTCAAGTCGCGGATATCTGTGCCATCAATCATAATCCGGCCTGCGCTCACTTCATAAAATCGGGGAAGAAGACTGCATAACGTCGTTTTCCCGGCGCCGGAAGGGCCTACAAATGCAACGGTCTCTCCGGAATGAATCGTTAAATCAATTTCGTTTAATACATTGTCCTCATTCTGATAACCAAAGGATACACCTTCATAGCGAATATCCCCGGTTAATGATCCACCGTCAGCTGCACCTGGTTTATCTTCAATGTCGGGTTCTGTATCAATCAATTCAATATAACGCTTAAAGCCCGCGATTCCTTTCGGATAGCTTTCGATGATGGCGTTGATCTTTTCAATCGGACGGAAAAGAACATTCGTTAACAGGACAAAGCCTATGAATTCACCGTAGGAAAGCTCATTTTGAATCACGAACCAAGTGCCGCATAGTAAGACAAACAGTGTGACAAGGCGCATAAGGAAGTAGCTGATTGATAAGTTCATAGCCATAATTTTATAAGCAAGCAGTTTTGATAAACGGAAGCGCAGGTTGTTTTTCTGAAATTGATCTTTCTCAAATCTTTCATTTCCGAAAGCCTGCACAACGCGAATTCCGCTGACGTTGTTTTCAACACGCGCGCTGAAGTCAGCAACGTCTGTATAGAGCTGATGAATCGCGCCTGTCATTTTATTATTAAAGTAAATAGCAAGGAAAAGCAGGAATGGAATGACTAAGAATGTCAGCAGCGCGAGCTTTACATTTATCACAAGCATCACAGAAAAAGCTCCAATTAACGTCATCACAGCTATAAATAAATCTTCTGGACCGTGATGGGCAAGTTCGCCGATTTCCATTAAATCATTTGTAAGGCGTGAAATTAAATGACCGGTTTTCGTATTATCGAAAAAGCGAAAGGAAAGCTTTTGTATATGCTCAAACAGCTTTTTGCGCATATCGGTTTCTATGTTGATTCCAAGCATGTGCCCCCAGTAGGTGACAACATATTGAAGAACTGTGTTTAATATGTACAGCAAAAGCAATCCGGCGCATGCCCAGATAATCAGGTTCCAGTCTCCGCTTGGAAGGAGACGGTCAATAAAGGCATTGACGACAAGCGGGAAGCCGAGCTCGAGCAGTCCGGCGATTACCGCACATGAAAAATCAATCAAAAATAACCCTTTATAAGGGCGGTAATAGGCGAAAAAACGCTTCAGCATGAGACCACTCTTTTCTTTACCATTTTCTATGATAAGTATAGCGACTGGCGCACTGTAAAAACAATGAAATTTTTACCGTATAGCATCGGGTCTTAATTAAACGTTTGTTTAATAAATATAAAAAGGGTTTAAGTAGTGGTTTGCAGGGTATTTAATGAAGTATGAACACTTTCTCGCAATCTTTCAAGGAGTGAAAAGATGATAACTAAATCTAAATACCTTTTAGAAAAAGAAGATATGACAAACCCTGAACTTGTCCCTGAATGGGTCATTCGGGAGTATAAAAATTTTCATAATGTAGTAACAGATAAAACCTTTCCATGCTATTTCGGGATGGCAGCCGAAAAAAAAGGAGAGCTCAGATACGCATATGTTTCAAAGGAAGACTGGTCAAATCTTCCTGAGGCTCTGATTGCTTTCAAGCAATTATTTGATGATGCGAAAAGACTGATCCGCCACGGATTATTTGTTTTCGTCGAACCGGAAGAAGATGAAAAATCCATTCCTTATTACCGGGAGTACTTCTGGAACATTCTTCAATATCTTCATGACAATGACAAGGAGCCATGGCCTGAGGATTATCCTCATGATCCGGATCATCATCTTTGGGCGTTTTCTTTCGCAAATGAGCCGTACTTTGTTTTCGGAAACGCTCCAGCATATAAACAGCGGAAAACGAGAGATCTGGGGAACAGCTTAGTGCTTGGCTTTCAGCCCCGCCGCATCTTTGAAGGGTTAGAAGGCACATCAGAAGGCGGAAGTATGTCCCGTGAAAAGGTGAGAGAGCGCGTTGAGAAGTGGGATCAGCTTCCAAAGCATCCGAACATCAGCCATTACGGAGATCCTGAACACAGAGAGTGGAAGCAATATTTTATCGGGGATGACATTGAGCCTATCCAGGGTAAATGTCCATTCCATCATGGAGATGTGAAAAATTAAGACAGCTGCTTGGTGATCAAGCAGCTTTTTTGTATGCACATATAGAAAGGGGAAGCGGCTAATCCTTGGCAAAAACAAATCCGGCAAAAAATGCTTTTTTATCATGCCGGCCAGTAAATGATCAGAAGGGCAAAAGCATTACGCTATAAAAATATTGAAAATGGCTAATGAAAATCTAAAAACGGCTAGAAAAAATAGAATGATCACTAATAAAGTTTTGGTTTTCGGTAATCACCTTGTTTTTTATGCATGCGCTTATTTACGCTTATTTATAATTCTTAATATCTTTTAAAAGCACCCAGCAGATAATCCCGACTGCAAATAGCGACAGTCCGCAAATAAAGAGGACCCGTCCTCCGCCAAATGCATCTGTAAAAAAGGAAGCGAATGCTAATCCTGCAGGGGGCAGAACACTTGTGAGCGCACCAATCATTCCGAACACTCTTCCCTGCAGCTCGCTTGTAACTTCTAATCGAAGGATAACATTCACAAGCAGTGTACAAAAAGAAAACATGAAACCAACCAATAGAATAAGCGGGATGCTCCATGCCGCGGAGTTTATCTCTCCAAGCAGCATGTAAAGCGGTCCAAGTCCTATCATGCTGCCGATAATGAGGACACCCCGGCGCACCAGTTTTTCCCCTAAAAACATAATGAGTCCGGCACCTGCCATGTATCCAAGAGGAATGCTAGCTTCAATCAGTCCAAATTCTATTGGACTTGCCCTCCATTCTTTGATTGCCATAACCTGAATAATCATAAGCGTAGTTGTGAAAAACAAGATAAGGGTAGGAGAGAGAATGGTAATGGCTCTTGCAAACGGCTCTTTCCATATATAAGTGAAACCTGTCATAAAATCCTGCTTGAACGTAGTTTTAGCTGCAAACGCTGCCCGATGTTCAGGGAAATCCTTTACGATGACGACAAGAATAACGGATAAAAGAAACATAAACGCATCAATTAAGATAGCAGTGACACCCCCAAAAGCGGCCACGATGACTCCGCCTGCTGCAAATCCCAGAGTTCTTGCAATATTATCTGCAAGACTCATAGCTCCTGTGGCGGTTTGGATGTTTTCTTTCCCGACTACATCAATAAGGGAAGCGTTAAAAGCAGGTCCTTTAAATAACCCTGATAAAGCAGTTAAAGCGGTTAAAAGAATGATGACCCAAAAAGGAGGATGCACATAAATCGCAGCTGCAAGCCCGATTACAAGCACGCTCCGGATTAAATCCGAAATCCACATCATTTTTTTCCGGTTCATCCGGTCTGCTGCTGTCCCTGCAATGGAAGCAAAACAGGAGCTGATGAGAAGATGAGTAATTAATATCGCTGACATCAAAGTCGCGCTGTCATACGTCTTCAATATCCAAATATTCAAGGCAATTGTGTGAAAGGTGCCTCCGAATATGGAGAGAGTATATGCAGCAAAAAGAGATAAAAATGTACGGTTGCGCCACAAGCCGAGCCGCTTAATACCTGATTCTACCTGAACGGACTGAGGACTTTCCAAGGTTGTCAACCCCTTTACTTAATCGTTTAAGCAAATACAGCAATATGCAAAACATCGTGCAATATGCGAAATCACTTAAACGTTTAAGTTAAGTTTACGTTCAACCCGCATACATGTCAATACAGCAATTTATCTTTCCGATGTAGTTTAACAAGCTGTGTTTGGTGATAAAGATAAGAAATAGACGAATCCGTAAGAGGTGACAGATATGTTTTCAGCATTTACGAAAAATTTCAGCAAGCCTAAAGGATTTTTTGGTATCATCGCCGGCAGGATTATGGCACTTGAAAACCAGACGATAAACAAATGGACCATTTCAAAATTGCGCATTAGACCAGGTGATCATATTTTAGAAATTGGATTTGGCCCAGGTTACAGCATGGGACACATGCTTAAGAATTACCGCAGCATTAAGATTGATGGTGTTGATGTATCAGAAACAATGAAAGAACAGGCAGAAAAGCATTTCGAATCTGAAATTGCAGAAGGGAGAGTAAAGCTCATGACAGCTGATGCAGAGAAGGTTGAATTACGGCAGCGTTCCTACGATAAAATCCTTTCCGTTAATAACTATACAATTTGGAACGATCCCCGTGCAGGACTCGAAAACATTACAAAATCCTTAAAACCTGGCGGAGCAATCGCCATTACCATGCAGCCAAGAGAAGAGGATGCAAGCGCTGAAAAGACAAGAATGTTCGGCCGGCAGATACACGATGACATGCTTGCATGCGGATATGAAAACATAAAAGTATCATATAAAAAAGTCCGTCCTGAACTTACAGTTTGCGTAACCGCCAGAAAAAAAGACGATGCAGGATTAAGATAAATTAAAGATACGGTTTCCTTCATCCTTGTTATAATTAAAAAGGAAAAATAAGGATCGTATGATAAACCGCAATAATTATGGCGATTTGCTATGTTTTTGCGGAAACTACATCAGAAGATTAGGCAGTATCCTCGGTTTGGCGTCTGCTTATACCTGGAACAGTAAAAAAAGGAGTGAAATAAAATGAAACTGAAAACATTCTTGTTCAAAGACGACGGCAGTATTCCAAATAATCCTAATTTGCCGCTTCTCGTTTACGAAGGAGCCTTTACTTCAACGGAACAATTCGAGTACACGATTCTTGAGCACGGCTGGTCGGGAACATGGGTAGATGGTGTTTATGACTATCATCATTATCACAGCACCTCTCATGAAGTTTTAGGAGTTGTAAGCGGTAAGGCAAAAATCCTTTTCGGAGGGGAAAACGGAACAGCCGTTGCTGTTCAACAAGGGGATGTCGCAGTCATTCCTGCAGGCGTTGGACATAAATGCATAGAAAAAAGCTCAGATTTCAAAGTGATGGGAGCCTATCCAGATCAACAGGAAATGGATATGTGCACGGGAAAGAAAGAAGAGCGTCCAAAGGCGTTGAAGCATATTCAAAACGTGCCATTGCCTGAAAATGATCCTTTATTGGGCAAAGGCGGACCTATGTTTGATTATTGGAAGTAAAGCAGGCGGCTGCCTGCTTTTATGCACAAAAATAGGCAGCGAAACTGATTCCATATAAATTGACATCAAATCGTTTCATTGTGTATTATATGTTTATGAGATTAAACATATAAACACTTTAAAAGGTGGATAAAATCAATGAATACTCATGAACAAATCCAAGCTCTTCTCTCTCATCAAAGAGCTTACTTTTTAAAAGGAAACACAAGAAGCGTTCAGGGAAGACATGATCGGCTCGAAAAGCTTCGTCTTTTTATAAAGAAAAATGAACGTGCGATCATGGATGCATTGAAAAAGGATTTAAACAAATCCGAGTTTGAAGCCTATTCAACAGAGATCGGAATCCTCCTTGAGGAAATATCCTTTTCACAAAAGAATCTACAAAAATGGGCTGCTCCTAAAAAGGTAAAAACAGCAATGACCCACATCGGTACAACCGGGAAAATTGTTCCGGAGCCTTTTGGAACCGCGCTGATTATCGCACCTTGGAATTATCCGTTTCAGCTGGCATTATCGCCTTTAATCGGAGCGATTGCCGCAGGAAACACAGCGGTTTTAAAACCATCTGAATTTGCACCAAACGTGTCTAAGCTTTTGAAAGAGCTTGTAGAAGAAACCTTTCCCTCAGAGCTTGTCGTCGTGATTGAAGGAGGAATTGAAACGAATCAAGTGCTGCTCGCCCAGAAATTTGATGTAATTTTCTTTACGGGAAGTGTGCCGGTCGGGAAAATCGTTATGGAGGCAGCATCCAAGCACCTTACTCCCGTTATCTTGGAGCTTGGCGGAAAAAGCCCGTGTATTGTCCACAAAGATGCTGACTTACAGCTCTCTGCAAAAAGAATTGCATTCGGAAAGTTTACAAATGCGGGTCAAACCTGTATCGCCCCAGATTATCTGCTTATTCACAGCGCAGTAAAGAAAGAATTTTTATCCTTGCTACAAGCTGAAATAACGGAAATGTTCAGTGAAAACCCGCTTTTAAATGAAAATTACAGCAGAATGATCAGTGAGAAGCATTTCGACCGCTTAACGGAATTTTTCTCAGATGGAAAGGCTATTTTTGGCGGAAAAGCCGATCGTGAATCTTTAAAAATTGCTCCAACAATTTTAGATGAGGTAAATGTGGATGCTGCTGTTATGCAGGAAGAGATCTTCGGTCCGGTTTTTCCGGTTATGGAATATACCGATTTAGATCAGGCCATTACTTTTATTCAAGATCGCCCTAAACCACTGGCGCTCTACTTATTTACTTCAAGTAAACAGACTGAGCAGCAGATTATTGGACAGGTTTCCTTTGGCGGAGGGTGCATAAACGATACACTGATGCATATTGCCACACCGCATCTTCCGTTTGGCGGAGTGGGGGAAAGCGGAATGGGCAATTATCATGGCAAGTACAGCTTTGAAGCCTTTACACATTACAAAAGTGTTCTTCACCAAACAACAAGATTTGATTTCAGTTTCAGATATCCTCATGCAAAAAATGGGCTGAAATTAATAAGGAAATTGCTTAAATAAAGGAAAGCAGCGAACTGTACAAAAGTTCGCTGCTTTTTTTAACAAAAAAGTGATTACTCACTTTACAAAACAATTATTATCGAATACAGTATAAATGAGTGATTACTCACTTTTATTTAGGAGGCGTTTAAATGAATGAAATGAGCATCGTACTCCAATCTGTTTCAAAATCATTTGGCAAAAAAGAAGTAATAAAAGATGTTTCATTTTCAGTAGGCAAGGGGGAAATCTTTGGCCTGCTCGGACCTTCAGGGTCAGGAAAAACAACCTTAATTAAAATGATAGTTGGAATTGAGGAAGCAAGCATCGGGGATGCGAACGTTTTAGGTGTAAAAATGCCGGACTTAAAATCGCTGCAAAAAATCGGATTTATGGCGCAGTCAGACGCTCTTTACGGAGAGCTTACCGGAAAAGAAAATATAGCTTTTTTCGCAGCTCTCAGCGGTTTAAAAGGAAAGAAGAAAAAAGAGAGAATTCAGTATGTAATGGATCTTGTTAACCTTTCTGAGCACGCATCGAAACGGACAGGAGATTATTCAGGGGGAATGAAGCGACGCCTTTCGCTAGCGATCGCCATGCTTCATGAGCCGCAAATCCTAGTGCTTGATGAGCCGACGGTGGGAATCGACCCAATCCTGCGCCAGTCAATTTGGGAGGAGCTTGAGAACATCAGGCGTACTGGAACGACGATTATTGTCACAACGCATGTGATGGATGAAGCTGAAAAATGTGACAGGATTGGTTTCATTCGCGAAGGAGTCCTGATCGCTTCGGGAACTCCAGAACAGTTGAAATCAGAAACAATGTCACACTCCATTGAAGAAGCATTTTTAGCATATGGGGGTGCTAAACAATGAGGGTACTTGCGATTGTGACGCGTATCATTCAGCAATTTTTCCGGGATAAGCGGACGCTTGCGCTGATGCTGATTGCTCCGTTATTTATTCTGACTCTGATGAACTTTATTTTTGACAGTGAAGCCTATTCACCTAAAATTGGCGTGCACGGAGCACCTGAGCAATTGGTGACAGTTCTCGGGGAGAACGATAGTAAAGTCATAGAATATGAGGAAAATGAACCTGAAAAATGGATAACAGCAGACGGCCTGGATGCCTTTATCTCGTTCGATAAAGGAAATCAAGAGATTACATTAGAAGGCTCTGATCCGAGTGTAAGCCGGGCAGTGCTGGGGGTGCTCCAAAAAAGCGGCCAGCCGGATCAACAAGCACAGCCATCTGTGAACTACTTGCACGGATCAGACGATATGACCTCCTTTGATTACATCGGTCCAGTTCTTATTGGTGTATTTATCTTTTTCTTTGTTTTTCTGATTGCAGGCGTTTCATTTCTGCGGGAGAGAACAAGCGGAACATTGGACCGGATCATGGCGACTCCGCTTAAACGCTGGGAACTGGTTCTTGGGTATGTGATCGGATTTGGTATTTTTACTACCTTTCAGGCCGTTTTGATTTCTGCCTTCTCCATAAGTGTGCTGGACATGATGATGGAAGGCCCTTATTTCTATGTACTGCTCATTACGTTTCTGCTTGCGATGACTTCTTTGACTCTCGGAACCTTGCTGTCTACGTTTGCTAATAATGAGCTGCAGATGTTTCAATTCATCCCGCTCGTCATTGTGCCGCAAGTGTTCTTTTCAGGTCTTTTTAAACTCGAAACGATGGCGGAGTGGCTGCAGTCCATTAGTTATGCCATGCCGCTTAAATACGGTGCAGAGGCTCTGCAGGGGATCATGATTAAGGGTTACGGGTGGGAGGACATTGCACAGGATGTCTATATTCTGCTTGGTTTTTCCCTGGCATTTCTGATTCTGAATATCTTCGCTTTGAAAAAGGTAAGAAGGCTGTAATGCTTGTGTTCTCTTTTTCATTTATAATAGGGACATAGATGAATGAGGAGTTTTAAAAGATGAGCAATCAATTTTCCATTGAAGAGCTATTGAAGCTGACAGATGAAGATGTAAAGATGAGTGAAAAACAAAAAAAGGTAGTAGAAGCTGCCATTGAAATATTTGCAGATAAAGGCTTTGCAGCAGCATCAACAAGTGAAATAGCTAAAAAAGCTGGAGTCGCAGAGGGGACGATTTTCCGTCATTATCAAACGAAAAAAGACCTGCTGTTTGCGATCGTCATGCCGACTATAACTAAATTCATTGCCCCATTTTTAGTGAGAAATTTTCTTCAGGACGTGACGAAGCAAAATCATCAGGACCTTGAACATATGCTGAGATACATTCTTGAAAACCGCTATGAGTTTATAAAGAAAAATCACCCTGTCATCAAGATTTTGCTCCAGGAAGTTTTCTTTCATGAAGAGTTCAGAGGGGAGCTCCGAAAGGTCGTTGAGGAACATGCGGTTGAGAAGCTGAAGAAGCTGATCATTCACTTCCAGGAAAAAGGAGAGATGATTGACATGCCTCCTGAAACAGTGTTGCGGATGATCATTACGACAATTATGGGGTTCCTGATCGGAAGGTTCATCATTCTGCCTGATTTGGATTGGGACGATGAAGCAGAAAAAGAATATACGATCCAGTTTCTTCTGCATGGACTGATGAAGAAGTAAAGCCGCTCATAGGATGAGCGGCTCTTTTTCTTGTTAGGAAAACTATAAAAGTCAAAGGGGTGTGGAAAATAAACCGTAAAGCTCCGGCCCATTGAGCTTTGGTCAGAACAAATCCGCCTGCGCTTTAGATCTATGAAAAAACAGAGTCCAATTTCGGACTCTGCAGGGCAGGAACTACTTGGCTTTTTTAAATTTCGGATAGCCAATAATAATAGCCGCAATACCCATAACGGCTATTAAGAATGGGTAATAAGAGAATGGCAGGATATCAGCTGGTGAAATCTTTGCAAATTGAGCGGCAGTAAGCATTTGAGCGCCATAAGGGATTAAACCCTGTATACTGCAAGAAAAAATATCCAAAAGGCTGGCAGATTTACGTTTATCAATCTCATATTTATCTGCCATATCTTTTGCCAGCGGGCCCGCTGCAATAATAGAGATGGTATTATTTGCAGTCGCAAGGTTTGTCGTGCTTACAAGACCGGCAATGGCATATTCTGCCCCTCTTTTAGAAGAAATTCTTTTTGTCATCGCTTCTAAAATAAAGTGAATGCCGCCATTTCGTTTAATCAGTTCAACCATACCGCCGATTAAGAGTGAAAGAATGACCAGTTCGGCCATCCCCATAATACCTTCTGTTATTTTCTGAAGAAAATCAGTTAACGTATAGCTGCCATCAGACATCCCGATAACTCCGCTAAGCAGGATACCCCCAGTTAAAACAATAATGACATTCATTCCAAGAAGAGCTGTTACAAGTACGGCTATATAAGGCAGCATTTTAATGAAACTGAATTCTCCAGGTGAAACAGGAGATTGATTGCCGAGAGTAATCACAATTAAGACAGCACAAGTAATGATGGCAGCCGGCAAAACGATGAAGAAGTTTACCTTGAACTTGTCTCTCATTTCCGTCTGCTGTGTCCGAACTGCAGCTATTGTTGTATCCGATATGAAAGACAGGTTGTCCCCAAACATCGCACCGCCAATAACGGCAGCCATAGCAAGAGCTATTGAAATATCAGCCTCTGCACTGATGCCAACCCCAATTGGAGCAAGTGCAGCAATTGTTCCCATTGAAGTTCCCATTGCAAGTGATATAAAAGCTCCAATGATAAATAATCCAACAATCAAAAAGCTTTGCGGCAAAAATGAAAGCGCAAGATTGACTGTAGATTCCACTGCACCCATCCCTTTTGCCACTTCTGAGAAGGCTCCGGCCAGGATGAAGATAAAGACCATGATCATCAAATCAAGATGACCTGCCCCTTTAGCAAAATTCTCAACCTTCGCAGTGAACGTCTCTTTACGATTCATCATAAGAGCTGCTCCTGATGCAATGATAATTGCAACAAGAATCGGCATCTTATAAAAATCGCCTGTTATAATACCAGACCCTACAAATAGGGCAAGAAATATGATTAACGGCAATAATGCCAGTCCATTTCCTTTTGTCTCCATGTGTACCACCTTTCTTATTATAAAAAAAGATCTCTTCTAAAGCAGAAGAGATCTTAAATCCGGAATGGAATAAACCTCTTCTTATCTTTCAAGCACGCGGCTTGCTGGAATTGGCACAGCACTCGGAAATCCGAGTCCGCTGCCGAGGCATCACAGGGCCAGTCCCTCTGCCTCTCTTAATAAGAAGATATATGTGTGTTTTTAAAAAATGACCTTTCCTACATTAAGGGGTTATTGTGTAAAAGTCAAATGGTAGATTTAACAAAAATTTTTTCAAAATTGTTTGAATTTACCGTTAACAGTGGAATAAAATAAACTATATAGTCGGTTTTTAAGGAGGTGTAAAGGTGGCTCCAATTGTTTCAGATGAATATAAGGAAAAAAAGAAACGCCATATCCTGGAAAGTGCCCTTAAGGCTTTTGGAGAAAAAGGATTTCAGCTTGCAACAATAGACGATATTGTTGCTGAATCTGGGTTAAGTAAAGGCGCAATCTACAACTATTTTAAAAGCAAGGAAGAAATTTACCTTCAGCTGATGCAGATGCGGACAGAGCAGAATATCGCAAAACTGAAAAGAAGTTTTCTAGAGAGAGGGACTGCAAAAGAAAAACTTCACCAGTTTTTCAAAAACTATGCGGAAATTGAGCTATCTCAAAAGTGGCAGAAAATGATCGGTGTTCACCTTGAATTCTGGATTCATTCTGGCCGTGATGAAGAACTTAAGAAAGTCATGACAGACCGGTATGACGACGTTTATCAAGTGCTGCTTGTTGAAATCATCGAAGAAGGCATAAGGCAGAATGAATTCAACAAAGAGACGGATCCATCGCTCATATCTTCTATGGTATGGGGAACCATAGACGGCATTTGTCTTCACTATTCAGTAATAGGCAGGAATTACCCTTATCAAGAACAAATCCGTGCCTTAGAAGAAATGATCTTCATGTACTTAGAAAAAGGGGGATCTGCATGAGGTTTTTACAAGGAGAAAATATATACCTGCGTCCTTTTAGAAAAGACGACTTCGAGATGATTTTTAAAAGTGTGCAGGACAAAGAGATTAGAAGGCTTACTGGTACACAAACGTTTTTTACAATGGAGAAAATAGAGCAGGCTTATGAAAGCTTTGCGCTGGATAAAACACGAATGGATCTTGTGATTGTACGGAATGAAACAGATGAAGCAATAGGAGATCTTGCCCTGATGGATATCGATCTCTTAAACCGGAATGCAAGTGTACGAATTGCCCTGAACGATGAAAAGCATCGCGGACATGGTTTTGGCACTGAAGCGATGAAATTAATCCTTGAGCATGGCTTTCACCATTTGGGATTATACCGGATAGGACTAAATGTTTATCACTACAACGCAAGAGCAAAACGCTCCTATGAGAAATTAGGCTTTAAGCAGGAAGGCGTTATACGGGGAGAGCTTTTTTATGAAGGGGAGTTTCACGACAATATCCTAATGGGTGTATTAGCCGATGAATTTTGGGAAGCTAATGAGAAATGGGGCGCGGTATGATCACAATTAAGAGATTGTCTCAATGTACGCTTGAAGAGGCTTTAACCGCATGGAATAAAGGCTTTGAGGGATATTACTTTGATATGACGCTGTCCCTTGAGAATTTTTTTAACCGAATGGTGCTTGAAAACCTTTCGCCGGCATTATCTGTTGTAGCTTTTCACGATTCAAAGCCGGTTGGGCTGGTTCTGAATGGAATCAGAACCATTGACGGCAAAAAAATAGCATGGAATGGCGGTACAGGTGTTGCTCCTGAGTACCGAAGCAAAGGGGTCGGGTTAAAGCTGATGGAAGAGGTTTTGTCTCTTTATGAAAAAGAAAATGTAGACACTGCTACTCTTGAAGCCGTCTCTCATAATGATCGTGCGATAAAGCTTTATGAAAAAATGGGCTATCAGGTTGTGGACCGGATTGCACACCTTGGTCTTTCAGCTCCTCTTAAGCTCGAAGAACCAAAAGGCAGATTCCGTGTCCAGGTTAAAAAGCCGAGGGACGTACAGGATGTCTCTTTTTATAACAAGCTGACGCCTTGGCAGGTGCAGTGGCAGAACATAAGGGACGGTGAATCCATTCTTGCATTAGACGAAAAGGGTGAAACCATTGGCTATGCCCTGTCAAAACGGAAATATGATGATGATGGAGCTCTATCAGGAATCCTTTTATTTCAATGTGAGGCACACCCTGAACATCAGGAGAAAGAAGCTGTTCTGCGCACGCTGCTTCATGAAGCATTCGCATTTTCACACACAGAAGAGATTAACAGGACGGCTGTCAATCTATCGAAATCCAATCAGCTGGTCCATGAAATCTTAGAAAAAGAGGGTTTCATTGAAAAAGCGGAGCAAGTGTTTATGATCAAAGAGATGTCTGCATAGAATTCATTCATTTACAAACCCTATGAAAAAGAAGGCTCTTTTCTAAAAGATTGTTGCTTTTCATTTGTATTATGTTTATTAAGTCGCTCCCTACCGGAAAAACTTCGAAAGATTTTAAAGAAAAGAGCACGATATGATCCTGATAAACGTGAAATTGAAAACAACAATTTTTGCGAACACAGCCAAAAAGAAGGAAGGGATTGTAAAAATGAAGAGCTGGCTGAACATCTTACTGATTTTCTGTTTGGCAGGAAGTACGACCGCGTTTTCTGTTCATGCGAGTGCAGAAACTAAAGTTCTTTCTTATGAAGAGTACGGAAGAATTGCTATGCGCAAGACCATGGAAAAATACCCTGGTGCTCAAATCACAGACTACCTGCACGTAGGAAAAAAGAGAAAAAAAGAAACTTCAATCGAAACGTTCAAGCTTACGCTGAAGGAAAAGAATAAAACGTTTCAAGTGCTTGTTTTCGTTGAATTTAATGAAAAAACCAAAAAAGTGGTCAAGGTTACATTTGAGAAAATATCATAAAACAGGCGATCCCATGAAGGGATCGTCTTTTTCATTTAGGACCGAACCCATTTTTTCTAAAAAAAGGATGTTATCGTTGACAATGTTTGACATTTTGATATATAGTTAATTACATAAGTAACTAACCAACTAACAAGTGAACCGAAAGAGGGGTCATATGAATCCATTTTTAGATACCGACAGGCCAATATTTCAGCAAATAGCAGAACAGATTGAAGATGACATCATCAATGGCATGGTTCAGGAAGGAGAAAGAATTCCATCAACAAATGAGTTTGCGGCACATTATCAAATTAATCCGGCAACAGCGGCAAAGGGAATCAATCAATTAGTGGAGAAAGGCATTCTTTTTAAGAAGAGAGGGATTGGAATGTTTGTAGCTGAAGGGGCAAAGGGGAAGCTCGTTCAAAAGCGTAAAGAGCAATTTTATGAAGCATTTATTTTGCCGCTGAAATCTGAAGCGGCAAAACTGAATATCAGTGTAAACGACCTAAAAGAAATGCTTGAAAAGGGGAGCGGTCTTAATGAACGTTAACATTAGCGGATTAACGAAGGTTTATGGCAAAAAAAGAGCGCTTGACGGCATCACCCTGCAGCTTGAAGAAAATAAGATTTACGGACTGCTGGGCAGGAATGGAGCCGGTAAAACTACATTGATGCAAATTCTTGCCGGACAGATTATGCCTACCGGGGGATCAGTCTTAATTAACAGCCAAGAGCCATTTGAAAATCAAGAAATAACGGAGTCAATCTGTTTGATCAATGAAAGCGAAAATTTTAAAAAAGGGTTAAAGATAAAAGATATCCTTAAGATTGCAAATTACTTTTATCCTAATTGGAACCGGGAAACGGCTGAAAAACTGCTTGAGGATTTTTATCTTAATGAAAATATGAAAATCAAAACTTTATCAAAGGGAATGGAATCTGCGCTGGGCATAACAGTTGGTCTTGCAAGCAGATCGCCGATTACGATATTTGATGAGCCGTATATCGGACTTGATGCAGCAGCCAGAAGCAAGTTTTATGATTTGCTTTTGGAAGAGTACGAAGAATATCCGAGGACATTAATTTTATCCACTCATTTAATAGACGAAATCACCCGTCTGCTGGAAGAAGTGCTGATTGTATCTGAAGGCAGGCTGCTGATGCAGAAAAATACAGATGAACTGAGAGAGGAATCATTTGTGGTCAATGGATCTTCAGCCGCCGTTTCAGAATTTGTAAAAAACAAAAACGTTGTTTACCGCAAATCATTTGGAAGTATGGAACAGGCCGTCCTGTACGGAGAAAACCGCATGGAAGCTAATGAAGCTGGATTGCAGGTTGAACATGTGCCGGTTCAGGATTTAATGGTTTATTTAACAGCAAAACCGAAAGGCGGGGTTTCTGCATGATGAGACAATGTCGCGGAATCTTACTGTTTGAAGTATTGGATATTCGAAATTCACTCACGATTTTCTGGACGATCCTGATCAGCTGCATGGCTCTTTCCTTTGGCATTCAGCTTTCAACTGGTGGGAATCTGACGGTCTCAAGCGGAATAGCGGTTTATATTTTCAGTGCCATTGCCGGGTTTCTGACTGTAAAAGAGACGTATCCGTTCAGCATCAAAATGGGGTCAACCAGAAAAAATTATTATGCAGCCACGAGTCTCTTTCTCCTTTTGCTTGCTATATTTATGGCGGCTGCGCATACTCTTTTGATCATGGTGCTTGAAGGAATGGAATCAAGTATGGTTCGAGCAGATCTGAAGATGTATTACTTTTCAAAGTTTCTTGGATATGAAAATCTGTATCTAGTCAATTTCTTTATTGACGGCGCTATCTGTTTTTTCTTATTGACCGGCTTCTTTTTGCTCGGCAGTTTGTTTTACCGCTTTGGTTTAATAGGGGGATATGCCGCGATTGGATTGGCTGCTGTCCTTCTGTTCATTCCAGTTGTCCGCGACGAGTTTATCAAACTTGTTTTTGAGTTTGCAGGCAATCAGGCCCTTCAGTATTTTGCTTATTTATTTGGAGCCGGCGGGGTCTTCCTGGTAATAGGCTGGTTTGTATTGATAAAAGCCGCCGCAAAAACAGCTTTTTCGCGATAATTAACTTTAAAAGCAGGCTGCCGTGGCTTGCTTTTTTTTTTAGTATATAACTTGATTTCCTTTTAATAGATTATAATAAAAGGAACACGCATATATATTAAAAGGGGAAACGAAAAGGTGAACAAGAAAAAATGGATTTTGCTCTGTATTTTGATCGTTGTAGTCATGATCCTTTTGCCGCTAAGCCTATCTCTTCTATTCGCATTAATTACTGCGCTCTTACTGGATGGGGCTGTGCAAAGGCTGCAAAAACACTTGAAATTCGGACGCGGTCTTGCCGTTTTTGCCGCATTTACAGCTTATGTTGCACTGCTGGGGATGATTGGCTACTTTACAGTTAAGGTTGTCTTTGATCAATTTGTGTCATTTGCATCGAGTCTCCCTGAAATCATTAAAGAGGTTTATGCAAGCATCATTCAGCCCACATTAACGAAATGGGAACAAGTGCAGGAAACCATTCCGCGAGGAGTTGTTCAATCACTTGAGGAATCGTTTACAGCCGGACTTAAATCGTTTGAAGAAGGCGTGAATGGTTTTTTAAACAGCTTGCTTGATTTTATCGCCTTTCTTCCTGGTTTTATGTTTGAAATCCTGATCTATCTAATCGCCTTATATTTATTCAGCCTTGAGCTTCCGCGATTAAAAAGAATGATTGCAGACAGTTTAACTGAGAAAACGAAAGAGAAACTCACCCTTGTCCTGGAAGAATTAAATAAAGCGGGTATTGGTTTTGTAAAAGCGCAGATTTTTTTAAGTGCTCTGACTTTTGTGATGGCGTTTGCAGGTCTTTCCATCCTGGGAGTTCCCTACACAGTGGTCTTGTCTCTTTTGATAGTCATTGTGGATATTCTGCCGATACTTGGAACAGGATCTTTTCTCGTTCCATGGGCGATCTACGCATTTTTTCAAAATGACCAAGCTTTATCAATTGGGCTGGTGATTCTCTTTTTGGTCATCACTGTGGTCAGAAGGGTCATTGAACCTAAAATCTTTTCAAGCAGTATGGGCATTACTCCTTTAGCGGCGCTGATCAGCCTGTTCATAGGGTTTAAACTTCTTGGATTTATCGGTTTATTCGCAGGACCGGCGCTTGTCATTGTCTTTGACACACTTCGTAAAGCCCGTATGATCCGAACGGACTTTAAATTCTAATCCAGAGTACATGAGGGATCATGATGTTTTCTTTATAGAAAATACAAAGCAGGGGAGCAAATATGAAGGAATTCATTTATTCACTTTTAGAGGTTCTGGCTGATTTAGGCTATTACGGAATTGCTCTGGGATTAATGGTTGAGGTTATTCCAAGTGAAATTGTTCTGGGTTATGGCGGCTATTTAATCTCTCTTGGACAAATTAAGTTTGCGGGAGCGGTTGTTGCCGGAGTGATAGGAGGAACGCTTGCACAAGTTTTCCTTTATTGGATGGGGTATTATGGCGGAAGACCCTTTCTTGAAAAGTTCGGGAAGTTTTTATTTATTAATAAACATCATTTGGATCTATCAGAGGCCTGGTTTGAAAAATATGGTGCCGGGGTTATTTTTACAGCAAGATTCATTCCGGTTGTGAGACATGCCATTTCCATTCCTGCCGGGATCGGAAAGATGCCGTTATGGAGATTTTCGATTTATACTGTTGCTGCCATGATTCCATGGACCATTTTCTTTTTGTATTTGGGAATTCAGCTAGGCACGAATTGGACCGAGATTAAATATGCTGCTGAGCCATATATTATTCCGATTGTCATTATTATGGCGCTTGCAGGTATCGGCTACTATCTTGTAAAGCGCAATGATCCGCGCACAAAAAGGATTTAAGAGTTAAACAAACGTTTGATAGGATGAGATATGACAGTAATTTTCTGCATTGATGTCAAGCTCCATTGCCAAACTCGCTCGGCCTGAACAAATCCGGCAAAAACCTGACTTTTCTGTCTGCCTGAGCTAAACGGGCGATTCCGCATTTCTTATGTATGAGTCACAGGATTAAGGCTATAAATAATAACATAATTCTACCCGGGAGGCTGGTTACATGTTCAGCAGCTACAGCAAACTTGCAACGGAAGTTTATGATATCGACAAGCCGGTCGGCCATTCTTTTGGAGACATCGAATATTACCGTGAGCGTCTCAAGGATGTAAAAGGACGTATTTTAGAGCCGGGTGCCGGGTCAGGAAGAATCTATATTCCTTTTCTTAAGGATGGGCTGAAAATAGAAGGAATCGATCAATCGCAAGATATGCTCGAGTCATGCAGAAAGCGCTGCGAGGAGAGGGGGCTGTCTCCAGTCCTGCAGAAAATGGGGATGAGCGAAATGAAACTCCCCCGCACCTTTGAGGCGATTATCATTCCAGCGGGGACGTTTTTGCTGATTGAAGACAGAAAGCAATCCATTTTGGCGCTTAAGAACTTTTACGATCATCTGGCTGCAGGCGGCCGGCTGATTCTTGATTTGTATCTTCAGCCTGATACAGCTCTAAATGAGGTCAAGACGAAAACTTGGGTTACACCCGAACAGAATGTTATTACAATGGAATCAAAGCGGGTGGAAGTGAATTACCTTGAGCAGTATTCGGTAAGCTATTTGAAATATGAAAAGTGGCAGGAAGGCAAGCTGATAGACACTGAACTGCAGAGGTTTGCGATGAGATGGTACGGTGTACGTGAATTTAAATTGGTTTTAGAGCGGCTTGGGTTTATTGACATTGTGATATCAGCTGACTATACATATGGAAAAGAGCCCGTGCACGCGGAGCAAACCATTACGTTTGAAGCAAGAAGACCAGAAGGCACATACTCATGAAGAGTATGTGCTTTCTAGTTTCGCTTTTCTTTTTTCTTCCACAAGCGGCATCACTTCTGTTGAGAATCGTTCCATTTCCTCGAGCTGCGGAGAGAATTGCAGCAGAAGCAAGTCGAGCCCGGCATCTTCATACTGAATAATCTTTTCTGCAATCTGCTCAGGCGTTCCGATTAGATTCGGTCGCAATCCTCGATTGGAGACAGAGTAATCATAAAGATCGAGCTTTTGTTCAAGCTGGGATTTTGTTGTGAAATCTTTATATCCCGCATAAGCTGAAGATTCCTTAATATCCGTGATTCTTGCAAGCTCCGCCTGAACCTCATCATCCGTATCTCTGCACACAATGTAAGCAGCCATTCCAAAGGATTGAAACGGTTTGCCTTCAGCAGATGCTCTTAACTTCTTCATCTCATCAATCTTGCTTCTGATTTCATCAACCGTTCCGCCGTGCATTACATAGGCATCACAATGCCTGGCAATGGTTTCTTTTCCGCGGGGGCTTTCGCCGCCTGCATAAAGAATAGGATTCGGCTTTTGTACAGGCTTTGGATGGAGATGTGTTTGGCTGAACTGATAGAAATTGCCTTGATAGGTGAAGGTTTCTTTTTCCCACAGCCCTTTTAATACTTGGATGAATTCTTCTGTCCGGTCATATCTTGCATCATGCTCAGTAAAAATTCCGCCATATTGCCGTGCTTCTTCTTCCCACCAGGCCGATACGACGTTTAAGGTGAATCTGCCATTGCTGATGTGATCGATGTTTGCTGCCATTTTTGCTGTAACCGCGGGATTATGAAAACCGGGTCTAACTGCGGTCATGATTTCAATCTTCTCTGTCACGGCTGCAAGTGCGGCAGCTGTGGTCCATGCTTCGAGGGAATCGTGCTCAGGTCCTTTAATATCATTTAAGTAAAGCTCGGCAATCAAGGTTGTATCATAACCCCATTTTTCCGCCTTTTGAATGACCTCTTTTGCATATGCGTAGGTCGGGGGCATATTCTCATTTTCCACATTCCGGAGCCATCCGCCGAAGATCGGCAGCCAAAATCCGTATTTCATCAATAAAACACTCCTCTTTCCGCATAAAAAAGCCTCTCTTGTGTAAGAAGAGAGGCAGAATCTGCTGTATTCAGTTCCATCTCATCTGTCAAACATAACGTTTGCTGGAATTGGCACGGTTTCTGTATAGATCCGTTGCCGAGGCTTCAAAGGGCCATGTCCCTCCACCTCTCTTGATAAGAAAGCATATGAAATTAGTTGTATCATAAATAAAATTGTTTAATCTGTCAATTCTAAAAATTCATCCGAGCTTTTCTTGCAGGAATTCAATTACTTGCTCTGGTGATTTTGCATTAGCGCTGTGAAGATGCCCGAGTTTTTCACCGTTTTTGAAGATCAGAATGCTTGGGATGCCCATTACCTGATAAGTTTCTGCAAGTTCAGGGAACTCATCCTTATTGATTTCGTACCAATCATATTTAGAATAAGCCCCAATGATTTCATCAATAAACATATTCATTCTTGTACAGTCAGGGCACCAGTCTGCGAAAAATTTGATCAGCACCTCTTGATCTTGGGTAATTAACTCTTGAAACTGTTCTTTGGATGTAATTTGCTTCATGATCATGCCTCCTTGCTTTTATTTTAATACATAATGAGGATTTTGCATTCACGAATTGCTTATGCAGGCCAAAATAAACTTTGTAAAGAGCTCTGGTCACTGAATGCGCAGTGCTGGATAAAAAGGATGATATGGAGTTTTGGCAGATAGCGAATGCCTCTGTTAGGATGTACAAAAAAACCTGGGTGGATCCTGGAAACAGGTCGAGAGCGATTTTAGAGGAATTAAAGAGCCAGTATGAGTCTTCAAAAGAGCTGGAAATCGGATTTAGAGGAATCAAAGAGCCTGTATGAGTCTCCAAAACAGTTGGAAAGCCGATTTAGGGGAAACAAAGATCGTGTTTGAGTCCTCAAAAGAGCTGGAAATCCGATTTAGAGGAATCAAAGAACCAGTATGAGTCTCCAAAACGTGTGTAAAGTCATTTTAGAGGAATCAAAGAACCAGTATGAGTCCTCAAAAGAGCTGGAAATCGGATTTAGAGGAATCAAAGAGCCTGTATGAGTCTCCAAAACAGGAGGAAAGGCGATTTAGGGGAATCAAAGATCGTGTATGAGTCCTCAAAAGAGCTGGAAATCGAATTTAGAGGAATCAAAGGGCCAGTATGAGTCTCCAAAACGTGTGTAAAGTCATTTTAGAGGAATCAAAGAACCAGTATGAGTCCTCAAAAGAGCTGGAAATCGGATTTAGAGGAATCAAAGGGCTGGTATGAGTCTCCAAAACGGGTGTAAAGTCTTTTTTGAGGAATCAAAGAACCAGTATGAGTCCTCAAAAAAGCTGGAAATCCGATTTAGAGGAATCAAAGAGCCAGTATGAGTCTCCAAAACGTGTGTAAAAACTTTTTAGAGGAATCAAAGAACCAGTATGAGTCCTCAAAAAAGCTGGAAATCGAATTTAGAGGAATCAAAGAGCCAATGAGTCTCCAAAACAGCAGAAAAGCCGAAGTTGGATAATCATAGAACCTGAATGAAGCCTCATAACAAGCTCAAAAACCAGAGTCACCAATAACAGCACAAATAGCTAAAATAGGATAATCAAAAGCGGACGGAAAAAGGCGTGTCACTCGAATGTTATAAAGAATTGCATGATGGCTATAACAATTTGATTTGAAAATGATAATATAGAAGAGATGAACTTTCTTTAGGGGGATATCCACATGAAAATTAAAGTCGGATTATTATACGGCGGCAAGTCAGCAGAGCATCAGGTTTCATTGCAGACCGCACTTGCTGTAATAAAAGCTTTAGATACAAACAAATTTGATATACATCCAATCTACATTTCAGATAAAGGTGAATGGATCCGCGGTGCAAAATTGCAGGAGCCTGCTGCAAACGTTGCTGCTCTTCAGTTTAAAGAAAGCGGCACAGCTGTATCGCCGGTTGCTTTGAATCAGGATCTCTTTCCTTCAAAGACGGACAATGAGCATGAGCAAATCGATGTAGTGTTCCCGCTTCTGCATGGACCAAACGGTGAAGACGGAACGGTTCAGGGAATGCTTGAGTTGCTGAATATTCCTTATGTAGGGAATGGCGTTCTTGCTTCTGCAGCCGGCATGGATAAAGTGATTATGAAAAACCTGTTTGCACAGGCCGGACTTGAGCAGGCTAAATACGTTTCATTCATTAAGAATGACTGGAAGAAATCTCCGGAGAAAGCTTACGAGACAGTTGAGCAGGAGCTTGGCTACCCTTGCTTTGTAAAACCGGCAAATCTTGGATCAAGTGTCGGCATCAGCAAATGCAAAGACCGCGAATCCCTTGTAAAAGCTTTTGATGAAGCATTCAATTATGACCGCAAGATTATTATTGAAGAAGGCATTATCGGCCGTGAAATTGAAATCGGCGTTATTGGAAACGATGAACCAATCTGCTCTGCAGTCGGAGAAGTTGCACCTAAAAAAGAATTTTACGACTATAATTCGAAATACCTTGATGGCGATACAGATATGATGATTCCGGCACAAGTTACAGAGGAAGAATATGCTCTGATCAAAGATTTAGCTATTAAATCATTTAAGGCCATTGACGGATCAGGCCTTGTACGTGCAGATTTCTTTTTAACAGAAGACGGAAGAGCCTTGATCAATGAAGTGAACACGATGCCTGGATTTACTCCGTACAGCATGTTCCCGCTGCTTTGGAAGCATGCAGGTGTTGAGTACCCTGAGCTTATCGAGAAATTAGTTGAGCTGGCGCTTGAGCGCCACGAAGGAAAACAGCAAATTAAACATACGTTTTAAGAAAGCATGGAAACACTATTCTTAAGAATAGTGTTTCTTGGTCTACATATTGATCATTAATCATGGAGTTGAAAGGAGCTAAACAAAATGATACGACGTTCGTTATTGGACATTCAAACGATGGCAGGCGGCTCAGGATTATCTGCAGAAAAAGAGAATGAGTTCATTCATGGAATTACAACGGATTCGAGGAAGATTGAAGCCCGAACCCTATTCATCCCGATTGTCGGCGAAAATTTTGACGGGCACGAGTTTGCCGGAAAAGCGCTCGAAGAAGGTGCTGCTGCGACTTTATGGGACCGCAATAAACCGAATCCTCCGTCTGGTGCTGTTATATTAGTTGATGATACGTTAAAGGCATTGCAGCAGTTGGCGAGCAGCTATTTAGAGCAGCTTCAGCTTAAGGTAATCGGTGTAACTGGAAGCAATGGAAAAACTACCACAAAAGATATGGTGGCTTCGCTGCTTTCCACAACCTACCGTGTACATAAAACCAAAGGGAATTTTAACAATCATATCGGATTGCCGCTTACGATCCTCAGTATGAAAGAGGATACAGAGGTAGCTGTACTTGAAATGGGCATGAGCGGCAGGGGTGAAATCGAACTCCTTTCAAATCTTGCAAAGCCTGATGCTGCGATCATAACGAATATCGGCGAATCCCATTTAATGAATCTGGGATCAAGGGAAGGCATAGCAGAAGCAAAGCTTGAAATTGTCAGCGGGCTAAAGCCTGATGGCGTCCTTATCTATGACGGTGAGGAACCGCTGCTTACAGAAAGGGTTCAAGCTTATTCGTATAAAACGATTTCATTTGGCGGGTCTGAACGGAATGCTTATTCACCTTCTGAGATTCAGCAAACAGAAAACGGCACATTCTTTAAAATCAGCGGGCGTGAAGAGAAGTTATTTTTACCTGTGCTCGGAAAACATAATGTTAACAATGCGCTCGCAGCCATCGCTGCAGCAGAATTCTTAGGTGTGCCGCAAGAGAAAATCAGTGAAGGGTTAAAAACAATCCAAATGACGGGCATGCGTCTCGAATTAACAAAAACAAAAGAGAATCTTGCTGTTATTAATGATGCATATAATGCAAGTCCGACTTCAATGAAGGCAGCAATCAGGCTTGCGTGTGACATGCAGGGATACAATCAAAAAATTCTTGTGCTGGGAGACATTCTTGAACTTGGCGATGAGATGCAGGTGAAGTTTCATCAAGAGGTAGGAGAATCGATCGATTCAAAAGAGATTCATCATCTCTTCACGTTCGGAAAACTCGGTGCGGAAATTGCGGCAGGTGCCCGTAAAAAAATGGATCCGGCCCTAATTCACGTCTATCAAGATAAACAAGAGCTTATTAATCAATTAAAACAGACGGCAAAGTCCGGGGATCTCGTATTAGTAAAAGCTTCACGGGGCATGAAGCTTGAGGAAGTCGTTCATGCGCTTCTTTAAGAGAGAAATCGCATGAACAAAACGACATAAGGACGCCTTAAACAAAGAGGCATTAAAAACTGCAGAAAAAATCAGAACAAAATGCGGAAACAGCTGTTTTTTTAAAAATACAAAATTATCTTATGTCCTGAAACGCATGATGAAAAGATTGAATCAAACCATTGCTGCAGAATAAAAAGGGCCCTTATATTCATTAAAAAATAAATGGTGCAATCACTAAAACAACTAATCCGATTCCCGCTGAATAAGGGGTTAATTCGCTCAATACTTCTACTGCACTATCTTTTAAGACTGTCATGATGAACGCTCCTTTTTGTTTTGAAATATAGTAACCCAGGGTACTTTATAAATACCCAGGGTTTTTTTGTTTAAAACAACAGCTGGCACAGTATTACAAAATTGATGTTTGGGAGAGAGCGACATGAAGGGATGTCTATGTATTCACGGATTTACCGGTGCCCCGTATGAAGTGGAACCTCTTGTCCGCCATCTGAAGGAAGAGACAGACTGGGTGCTGAAAGTGCCTACTCTGCCGGGCCATGGGGAGACCCCAGGTCTGAAGGGAATACAGTTCAGCGAATGGATTGCCCATGCTGAAAATGAATTAAGAGATCTGTTAGAAGAATGCACAGAAGTCTATATCATCGGTTTTTCAATGGGCGGATTAATTGCTGCGTATCTTGCTTCCAGGTACCGGATAGATAAACTTGTCCTGCTGAGTGCAGCGGCTTATTACCTTAACCCCCGGCAGATGCTAATTGATGTGAAAGAACTCTTTGCAGATGCCATTAGAGGAAATGCCGCAAACAATGAACTTTTTATAAGATACCGAAAGAAAATCCTTGAAACACCTCTTGCAGCTACGCTTGAATTCAGGAAGCTTGTCAGGTATATTCGACCAATCTTGGATAAAATAACTATACCTGTTTTGATTGTCCAAGGAGAGTGTGATGGAATTGTACCTGTGAAAAGCGCAAAATATATCTATGAAAGAATCACTTCAGAGCAGAAGGAGCTTTGTTTTCTGCCCTGTTCAAAGCATCTCATTTGTCATGGGGAGGATTTCCCAATGCTTGTTGAAGTTATAGAATCCTTTCTGATGACACAAAATAAAATGAGCGTAAAATGAATCACATCTCTACGGCTTGTTGTAAAAGGATAAAAAAAGTGGTATGATTAAAGTTAAGTGTTTACGGGCTTTTATAAAGCTAACGTTTTGCCCGATGGGGCGTTTTTTGTTTCACCATACATGAAAGTCTGTGAAAGCTATAGAGATTAAAAGGAGTAGAACAAATTGACAATTACGTTTCAAGAACTAGGTATCAGCCCATTATTAATGGAAGCTATTAATAAAATGGGGTTTGAAGAAGCTACACCTATCCAAGCACAAACCATTCCACTGGGGCTGCAGAATAAAGATGTGATCGGCCAAGCACAAACTGGAACTGGTAAAACAGCTGCATTCGGTATTCCGCTTATTGAAAAAATCGATGTTAAACAAGATAAGATTCAAGGGATCATCATTGCACCGACTCGCGAACTTGCGATTCAAGTATCTGAAGAGCTTTACAAAATCGGATCTGCTAAACGCGCTCGTGTTCTTCCGATTTATGGCGGACAGGATATTAACCGCCAAATTCGCTCATTGAAGAAGTTTCCTCACATTATCGTTGGTACTCCAGGCCGTCTAATTGACCATATCAACCGTAAAACATTGAAATTATCTGACGTTCAAACAGTTGTAATGGACGAAGCAGATGAAATGCTGAACATGGGCTTCATTGAAGACATTGAAAACATTCTTTCAAATGTTCCTTCAGAGCACCAAACGTTGCTGTTCTCAGCTACAATGCCTGATCCGATCAGACGCATTGCTGAGAAATTCATGACAAACCCTGAGCTTGTTAAAGTAAAAGCGAAGGAAATGACTGTTGCAAACATTCAGCAGTTCTTCATTGAAGTACAGGAAAAGAAGAAGTTTGATGTATTAACACGTCTTCTTGACATTCAATCACCTGAGCTTGCGATCGTTTTCGGACGCACAAAGCGCAGAGTTGATGAGCTTTCTGAAGCTTTAATGCTTAGAGGATATGCAGCTGAGGGAATTCATGGCGACTTAACTCAAGCTAAACGTATGTCTGCTCTTCGCAAGTTTAAAGAAGGCGCAATTGAAGTGCTTGTTGCTACAGACGTTGCTGCACGCGGACTGGACATTTCTGGTGTAACTCATGTTTACAACTTTGATGTTCCTCAAGACCCTGAAAGCTACGTTCACCGTATCGGCCGTACAGGCCGTGCAGGCAAAACTGGTGCTGCGATGACATTCGTAACACCAAGAGAACAAGATATGCTTAAAATCATTGAGCGTACAACTAAGCGCAAAATGGACCGCATGAAAGCACCGACTCTTGATGAGGCGCTTGAAGGTCAGCAATCTGTTTCAATCGAAAAAATCCGTCAGACAATCACTGATGAGAATTTGTCATTCTACAAGCGCACTGCTGAAGCATTGCTTGAAGAATTTGATCAAGTGTCAGTACTTGCTGCTGCAATCAAATTAATGACAAAAGAACCGAACCAAACTCCAGTTAACTTAACGGATGAGGCTCCAATGTATGCGAAAAGAGGCGGAAAACGTTCTTCTTCTTCTTCAAGTAACCGCAACAGAAGAGACGGTCAGCGCCCGCATTCAAAGAACAACAAACGTTCTTACGGACAACAAGGCGGCAAGCCGAACAGCAGCAACAAAAGACGTTACTCAAACTCATCTTCATCTAATTAATAGATGATGCCAAACGCACCGTGCATTTAAGCGCGGTGTGTTTTTTTATGCATTTTCAGATGGAAAGGCTTCCGATTTACATGGATGTTTATCGAGCCGCGCTGATTTTCTCATCGCGAAGGTGCTCCAAATTAATTCTCATTCATACCGGGTATTCTATATATATCTTATTAAAGAAGGTGACAGCTATGACAATCGTCCGTTTAGGCTTTGTTGCAATGAGTGTGAATCTGAAGAATTGTTCTCCTTCTCAAACGATGACATATGCACAATTTCAGCGTTTAAAAGACAGGGAAGCTGCTATAGAAAAGCTTGGACGAATTTCAGCATCAAATCTTGAAAATTGTCTTCGCATTATCAAACATAACGCCGGCCATGATATTCAATTCTTCCGTTTTAGTTCAAAATTAATTCCTCTTGCTAACCATCCGGAAATAAAGGATTTTAACTATTTAAGGACTCTTAGGGAGCCGCTGCATGAGCTTGGCAATTGGGTTTCCAAGACGAAAATGAGAGTTGATTTTCACCCGGATCATTTCGTGCTGCTGAATTCCCCAAAGCCTGAAATATTGAATACATCTCTCAGGACATTAAGTATGCATGAAGCGCTCCTCAGAGGAATGAATGTGCCTCACGAACACAGATGTGTTATTCATGTAGGAGGGGCCTATAACGATAAGGAAAAAGCCCTTGAACAATTCATTCACAATTGGGGGTTTGTACCTGTAAAGATCCAGAATATGCTTATGTTAGAGAATGACGATACAACATTTACTCTTCAGGATACTCTTTACTTATGTGAGAAATTAGCTGTACCGCTCGTCTTTGATTATCATCATCACTTGGCGAATCATGAAAAGGATTCGAATTGGTCCCGGCATTGGGACCGTGTTGCCGCAAGCTGGGATCATTCTTCCCTCCCTGTGAAAATGCATATATCAAGCCCAAGAAGTGAAAGGGACTTTAATGCTCACGCTGAATTTGTAGATCCAGAACTTTTCATGTCTTTTCTGTCAGAAATAAAAGGAAGCGTTCCTCAGATTGACTGTATGATTGAAGCCAAACAAAAAGATGATGCTCTTTTTCAATTAATGGAGCAAATGTGCTCGTTTCCAGAGGTTGAAAAAATAGATGGAGCATCGTTTTTATTGAAATAGTGTTCAAGCAAGGTTCATTTCTTTATAATGGAAATGGCATGATTTTCTAAAAGGTGAAACATATTGACTGTAAATCCGTATATAAAGAGAGAGTTACTAGTTCAGGGGGAACAGAGATGAGAGATGCACCTAAGTATCAAATCAGTCAAAAAGCACTAAAGGTATGGAAGCTGTCAGCACTTATCCAATCATTGATTTTTTTGGCTGTATCCGGAGGAATTGCGTTTGCTGTGTATTACTTTGAGTGGCCGATATGGATTGCCGTTGCCGTTTTGGGAACATGGCTGGTCTTTTCAACCATTTTTATTTTTATTACTCCGAAAATACAGCACCGTACGTGGCGGTATGAGGTACATGAAAATGAAATTGATATTCAGTCGGGCTTATTTGTGGTGAAACGGGTGCTTGTTCCAATGGTGAGAGTCCAGCATGTCAACACAAAGCAGGGGCCGCTGCTGAGGAAAAATGATCTTGCAACTGTAACGATTCATACAGCAGCAACCATTCATGAGATACCTGCGCTTGATGTGGTCGAAGCTGATCAGCTGCGTGACTTTATATCGAAGCTTGCGAGGGTGACAGAAGATGATGTCTGAACCTAAAAGACTGCACCCCGCCTCTGCTATATTAACCTTTTTCAAGCAATTGAAAGACGGGATATTTCCTGTCATCGTACTTTTCTTCGTCAATGACTATAAGATTTATTTCTTTATCGGCCTTGCCGTGATTCTGATCGCAATGATCATCTACAGTATCATCAGCTGGATGAAATATACATACCGCATTGAAGAAAATGAACTGCGGATTGAATTCGGCATATTTGTGAAAAAGAAAAGATATATTCCGATTGAAAGAATACAATCAATCAACGAAAGTGCAGGCATCATTCAGCAGATATTCGGACTTGTGAAGCTGCAGCTTGAAACAGCGGGAGGCGGTGCAGAGGCCGAAGCCGTTCTTACAGCAGTTACAAAAGAAGAAGCCCGAAGGATAAATACAGCTTTAGCGGAAAGAAAAAATGAAATGGTGGATCCGGATGAAGCCGCCATGACAATAAAAGAAGACAAAACATATTTAACATATAAAATAGGAGTAAAGGAACTGCTGGTTGCTGCGTCAACATCAAGCGGAATAGGAGTGGTTCTGTCTGCGGCTTTTGCTTTTTTCTCACAGTTCGACGAGCTGATTCCGTTTGATGACATCATCGATCGTTTTTCTTTTCTTTCTAATGCAAGCATCACTGTTTATGCCGTTCTTGTGTTCCTTGCATTTTTCATCGCATGGATCCTGAGTATAATCGGAGTTTGTCTGAAGTTTGCCAACTTTACAGTGATGAAGAAAGAACAGGATCTAGTCATCTCGCGCGGATTATTTGAGAAACACCAGCTGACGATTCCGCTTGAGAGAATTCAGGCTATGAAAATCAGCGAAAATCTAATTCGCCAGCCGTTCGGCTATGCAACTGTGCACATTGTCAGCGCAGGGGGAAGCGCTAAAGATCAGAATGTTTCTGCCATCCTTTTTCCGCTGATTAAAAAAACAAAAATACAGCAGATGCTAACCGAGTTTACACCTGATTTTTCTTTATCTGATCAATTAAACACGCTGCCCAAGAAAGCGAAAAGAGGATATGTTCTCGTTTATACGATTCCCTTCTTGGTGATTTCATGCATTCTGAGCTATTTTTTTCAGCCGTGGGGTTACATTGCGCTGCTGACAGTTCCGGCAGGACTTCTTCTCGGTCTAGCATCATTTAAGGATGCAGGATGGGACATACATGACGAACAATTAACCCTTTCTTCAAGAAATCTGGTCAAATCCACCTTCGTTGTAAAGAGAAAAAGAATTCAGGTCATTGAAGCAAGGCAATCCCTTTTTCAGCGTCGCATAGACCTCGCGTCTATTCAATCTTCAACAACGTCAGGAATGGGCGGGACACATTTCATGGTAAAAGGCATCGACATTGAGGATGCCGGAGAAGTGTTTGAGTGGTATTCTTATGAGAATCATGCAAAAAAAGACGCGATCCTTTAAGGATGGGCGTCTTTTTTGAGGTTTCTGCTTATATAATATGCCTGACTTTCGCATTTGATAAATTTTGAAAATCGGCCAGAACGGATCCGAATCTGTCTGTAGGAGCTAACCGGTTTCTGCGCTTTTCACATTGTCCAGCTCCGCCTCCTAACTCCTCGGCCAGAACGGATCCGTCAGTAAAGGCAAAAAGCGCCTTTCCTGCCGGATCCTTATCTGTCTGTCGGAGCTAACCAGTCGGCTACGCTTTTCTAGTGAGAAACAGCGGCGCAAGCAGCGCACCTGCTACAAGACCGAAGATATGGGCAATAATGTTGATATTAGTATTCACGAATGTCATGACTGCCCCTATGACAAGAATGGTGATGATAAGCTGAGAATTTGAAGAGTCAATCATATCTTTTCTGAATACGACAAGGTATAGATAGATGCCGAATATGCCGAATATAGCACCTGATGCTCCAACGTGAGTATAAGTTAAATCTTCTATGATGAAATATGTTGCAAGGTTTGCGGCGATGCCTGTTGCTAAATAAGCAGCAATAAAGCGGGCCTTTCCAAGCATCCGTTCTAATGCAGGTGCGAACAGGATGATGGATACACTGTTAAATAGAATATGAGCGAAGTTTGCATGTAGGAAAATAGGAGTGATCAAGCGCCACCATTCTCCGTTAGCCACACCGGCGTTGTACCCTACTAAAGAGGCAAAGAAATATGTTATTGTAGGTACTGGAATTAAAAACAACAGCCAGAGTATGACTTGAATAGAGACAATTACGGTTACAACAGGGTATAGACGGATAAACGTTCTGAAATCTTCTGATCTTGTAAACATAGAGAGTGTCTCCTTATTCTAAAAAATTAGTTGTTTCTATATTAACACGGTTATGAGAAGTTGGAGCAGATTAGTACATACTGAACAAAAAGAGGTGTCCGCATGATTACAGGGCTGGGTCTTGATTTGGCTGAGCTGGAACGGATTGAGAGGTTAATAAAGAGACAGCCGAAATTCATTGACCGGATTCTCACCAAAAAAGAGAAAGATAAATATCAGTCGCTTGCGCCAAGGAGGAAAATTGAATATGCTGCCGGAAGGTTTGCAGCGAAAGAGGCGTTTTCAAAAGCGATGGGAACCGGGATTGGGAAAGAATACAGTTTTATGGATATCGAAATTCTGAATGATGGAAACGGAAAACCGGCTGTAACAATGCCTGTTTTGCCTGGTTATACCGTCCACATATCTATCACTCACACAAAGGATTATGCTGCTGCTCAAGTAATTATTGAAAGCTCGTCAAGCTAGTCTGCATATTCATAACCTTTGTCTCATATATTTGTACAGCGGTAGGAGAGACAAGTCGTTTGAGGAGATTGTGCTTGATTTAGCATGATTCCCTTAAGGAGAGTTTCTTCCTTTTTACGTCATATGAGACAAAGGGGTTGAAAAGGTGAAAAAGCACTTTTTATTACTGGCAATTGGATTGCTTGCTGTTATGATGCTTGCTGCCTGCGGTGAGAAATCGAAGACTGACGTTGTAGAAAACCTGGATAAGAAGGTTGAAGAATTATCGGGGTACAAAGCGAAAGCGCAAATGACCCTTCAAACAGGAAGTGAGCCTCAAATTTATGAGGTGGAAATTTGGCATAAGCAGCCTTCATTCTACAGAGTAAACTTGAAGAATGCTGAAAAAGATCAGAGCCAGATGATTCTCCGCAATAAAGAGGGCGTGTTTGTCCTGACGCCGGCACTGAAGAAAAGCTTCCGTTTTCAAAGCGAATGGCCGCAAAACAGCAGTCAGGCTTATCTTTTCGAATCACTGGTAAAAGACATTAAGAGTGATGCGGATTCTATTTTCAAATCAACAAAAGATGCTTACGTTTTTGAAACAAAGACAAATTACCAAAACAGCCAGATGCTTCCTCTTCAAGAGATTACGTTCAATAAAAAGGACCTGAAGCCTTCTGTTGTCAAAGTAATGGATACAGACCGCAATCCATTAGTTGTGGTGGAGTTTTCGGAATTTGATTTTAATGCTAAATTCGATAAAAACTCATTTGATATGCAAAAGAATATGTCATTTGCAAGCGTAGATGTTGAAACATCTGCATCTGTTAACTCAGAACAATTTGCTGTGAAATATCCACTTGAGAAGCTTGAAGGTGTGAAGCTGACGGAAGAAAAAGAGATGAAAACAGAGAATGGCAAGCGGGTCGTTCAAACGTATGATGGTGAAAAATCCTATACCTTCATTCAGGAAAAAGCAGTCGCAGCCACTGTTGCAACTTCTTCTTTTGTAAGCGGGGAACCGGTTGACCTTGGAGTTGCTGTCGGGGCTCTAACGGAACAATCCTTGACATGGACCTATGACGGGGTAGAATACATGATTGCATCAAAAGATTTGTCTCAGGAAGAGATGATTCGAGTAGCACAATCTGTACAGGGGCAGGCAATTAAGTAATCAAACTTGGATGGCAATTGGGCCATCCGAGTTTTTTTGTTTTTATGAATTTTTGCCCTCTATTGATGTCCTGATAGTAAGCACCCGATTCCGAATGATAAAACCGGGTTTGCGGATAAGATGTGTCGTGCAATTTTTGGAAGTAAAGCTGATCCGGACGCTTCGAAATGGCATCTTAAACATTCTGAAGTGCTCAAAGTGACAAGTGCAGCCAGAGAAAGGCCACTTAGGGTTGAACATTGATGTTTGGGGGTTCATTTTATGAAATTCCGCACTTAATCTTTCCGTCACAGACCTTCTCGCTGAAATCCTTTCTCCGTGTTAGCGCCGCACCCCATCACAAGAAACCGATTTCATTTGACAAAAGAACGCTATACCATTGATAATCAGCATAGAAAAAGACAATCATGAGGAAGTGTAGGACATGGGAAATTCTTTTTACCGCGATACTTGGGCTGAGATCGATTTAGATGCAATATACAGCAACGTGAAATCAATGAAAAACCATATAGGTGAAAACACACAGCTGATTGCGGTTGTGAAGGCCAATGCTTATGGCCACGGAGATGCAGAAGTGGCAAAAACGGCTCTTGAAGCAGGTGCTGAAATGCTTGCAGTCGCGTTTTTAGATGAAGCGGTCGTGCTGCGCGAAGCGGGGTTTGAAGTGCCTATCCTGGTGATGGGTGCTTCCAGGCCTGCAGATGTGAAGATCGCGATTGATCAGCGCATTATTTTGACAGCTCCTTCTCTTGAATGGCTGACGGAAGCTGAAAAGAATATTCAAAAAGGAATATTATCTGTTCATCTGAAAATTGATACCGGTATGGGCCGTCTCGGTGTCCGGACAGAGGATGAACTGCTTCAGGCATTTAAATTTGCAGAAGAAAAACCCAATGTGAAAATTGAAGGTATCTTTACGCACTTTGCAACAGCAGATGAACTGGATACTGCTTATTTCAACAAGCAGTACGACGTATTCGCCGCAATGGCGCAAAAAGCAGCTGATTATGATGGAGTTATGATTCACTGCGGCAACAGTGCAACTGGACTCCGTTTTCCTGAAAAATTAGTTCACGCTGTGAGACTGGGAATCTCTATGTACGGTCTAAGTCCTTCAATGGAAATAAAACCTGAACTGCCATATGAACTGAAAGAAGCTTTTTCCCTTCATTCAAGACTTGTTCATGTAAAAAAAATCAGCAAAGGCGACAAAGTAAGCTACGGGGCCACATACACAGCTGAGAAAGATGAATGGATAGGGACGATTCCGATTGGATATGCAGATGGATGGGTGCGCCGTCTAAAAGAATCAGAAGTTCTGATTGATGGTGAAAGGATGCCAATTGTTGGAAGGATCTGCATGGATCAATGTATGATTAAACTTACTTCCTTTAAAGAAACAGGGACAAAGGTAACGTTAATCGGCCGTCAAAAAGAAGAGTGCATTTCTGTGGATGAAGTGGCAGAAAGACTGGAAACGATCAACTATGAAGTGCCTTGTACAATAACTTTGCGCGTTCCCCGTATGTTTTTGAAAAATAAGAGTATAATTGAAGTGAGAAACTCTCTTTTTTGCGGCGTAAAAAACCTTACGGATCGCCCGTAATAGAAAAGGCATGAATAAAAATGCTTTTGATAAGCAGATAATAGTGTTGAATTATTAGAAAATAACTTTGCTTCTTGCATTGATAGTGTTATTATTGTATGTGGAATGGAATAATAGGTGTGTAAGTTTGGTGGAGGTGTATGTTTGTGTCTGAATCCAGCGCAACAACAGAAATCTTAATTCGTTTACCGCAAGCATTAGTCTCGGAATTAGACGGTCTTGTCAAACAAGAGAATGGGAACCGAAGCGAGTTAATTTATCAAGCAACAAAGATGTATATCCGCGAGCGTAAGAAACGCCAAATACGCGAATCAATGAGACGTGGATATATGGAGATGGCTAAGATTAACTTAAACATTGCTTCCGAAGCATTTCAAGCTGAATCAGAGGCTGACCACACCGTTGAACGCTTAGTAAGCGGGGGTTAATCCTTTGATTGTCAAACGCGGCGACGTTTATTTTGCTGATTTATCACCCGTTGTTGGCTCTGAGCAAGGGGGCGTCCGTCCAGTGCTGATCATCCAGAATGATATCGGAAACAGGTTCAGTCCAACGGTCATCATAGCAGCTATTACTGCTCAAATTCAAAAGGCAAAATTGCCAACTCATGTGGAAATTGACTCCAAGCGTTATGGGTTTGAACGTGATTCTGTTATACTGTTAGAGCAGATTCGTACAATTGATAAACAGAGATTGACTGATAAGATTACACACTTAGATGATGAAATGATGGATAAAGTGGACGAAGCTCTGCAAATAAGCTTAGGACTCATTGATTTTTAAAACTAAAAAACGGTATTTTTTAGGAAGTTGCTCCCATTAAGCAACTTTTTTTTATTTTATTGGCATAAATCGGTATAATGTAAAGTGGAATAACTTGTTTACTTTTACCCAAACGATAAGAGGGGGAAATACGGAACATGAAGGATGAATCTAATCCAATACTCGATTTTGTTCTGGCTCATCAAAATGAGATCCTGAATGAATGGAAAGACAGTCTGAAAGATCTTGGAGATCAGAAGTACTCTAACATCCTTTCAGATCAAGTATATTTAAATACTTGCAATGAATATCTTCAAATCTTGATCAGCTATATGAAAAACCCGGGAAGCGACATGACTGAAAAGGTTTCTGACTATGCTCACAGGGTCGTTCAATTAGGCTGGAGCTTAAAGTATATATCTGAAGGATTAAAGGAGCTTTCTTTAATTATCTTTACAAAAATGACTGACAGCCTTTCTGAAGCTGAAAAAATGAAAATTGTGTGGGAGTTTGACAAGTCACTATCCCCAATTAATAATGAGTTAATTCATCAATATGCAGAATCATGGGAGCGGACAGTTTCTCTGCAGAAGATTGCCCTGCAGGAATTATCGGCACCGCTTATTCCGATTTTTGAAAACATTACAATTATGCCATTAGTTGGTACAATTGATACAGAGAGAGCAAAGCAAATCATGGAGAACTTGCTTACAGGTGTTGTGAAGCACCGTGCGCAAGTGGTTTTAATTGACATTACAGGTGTGCCGGTTGTAGACACAATGGTTGCGCATCATATTATTCAGGCTTCAGAAGCTGTCCGCTTAGTAGGCGCAAAATGCCTGCTTGTGGGAATCAGACCTGAGATTGCTCAGACAATCGTGAACCTTGGCATCGATCTGAGCCAGGTAATTACGAAGAATAGTCTTCAAAAAGGAATGGAAGCTGCACTTGAAATGACGAATCGACAATTAGTAGAAATGGGGGATTCACAATGAGAACTCCAAGAATACCGATTTTAAAACTTTATAATTGTCTGCTTGTATCAATTCAATGGGAACTTGATGATCAGACTGCCCTGCAATTTCAGGAAGATCTTCTTCATAAAATCCATGAGACGGGCGCAAGCGGTGTTGTCATAGATTTAACCTCCGTAGATGTAATAGATTCTTTTATCGCCAAGGTTTTAGGTGATGTTATCGGCATGTCGAAATTAATGGGAGCTAAAGTTGTTTTAACAGGCATTCAGCCTGCGGTAGCAATCACCCTCATTGAGCTTGGCATTCACCTTGCTGATGTACAAACCGCGCTTGACCTGGAAAAAGGACTTGAAACATTACAACAGGAGCTGGGGGAATAAGCATGGATAACCAATCCTGTGTAAAAATCATTACAGAGTGGGACATTGTTGCTGCACGGCAGCTTGGACGCAATGTTGCAAAAGAACTCGGGTTTGGTACTGTAGACCAAGCGAGGATTACAACAGCTATTTCCGAATTAGCCCGTAATATATATTTGTATGCTGGACAAGGCCAAATTTGCATTGAGCAGATCAGCGAATTCAGTAAAAAAGGTTTAAAAATAATAGCCATTGATAACGGACCAGGAATACCGGATATCCGAAAAGTGATGGAAGACGGCTTTTCAACATCTGGTGGGTTAGGAGCCGGATTGCCTGGAGTAAAACGCCTGATGGATGAATTCAGCATTAATACCGTTTTGGGAGAGGGAACGGATATCCAAGCAGTCAAATGGCTTCGCTAGGGGGAAGCTAGATGGATTTTAAGGAAGTCATTGAATCGAAGTATCAGGAAATACTAAGTCATTATATGCAAGAATTAACAGAAACGGCTTTGTACCAGGGGCAAAAATTCAGCAGAAAAGCCATTGAGGAGCAAGTACCCCCTGAGGAAATTATCAGTCTTCACCGTAAAGTGCTGCAAGGTTTATTTCCTGATGTAGATCAGGATGTTTTGCACTCTTTGGACTTTCTATTAGAGGTCATGATGGGGTATGGACTGGCCTATCAGGAGCATCAAAGCCTGCGGGATAAGCAGCAGGAGATAAAGTCTGAGATTCAAGTAGCCTTGAATGTTCAGCAAATGCTTTTAGAAACGTCAGTGCCGACAGTTCCAAATCTTGATATTGGTGCAATCAGTGTTCCTGCGAAGCATATGAACGGGGATTACTATCATTTTGTTTATGATGAAGAAAGCGTAAGTATTGCCATAGCGGATGTAATCGGGAAAGGAATTCCCGCTGCACTCTGTATGTCCATGATCAAATATGCAATGGACAGCTTGCCGGAGTCCCGTAAATCTCCCAGCCGTGTTCTTGAAAATCTGAACAGGGTTGTTGAGCATAACGTAGACCCGAGCATGTTCATTACAATGTTTTACGGTATGTATGATACGGATACTCATGAGTTTGTCTATGGGTCAGCCGGGCACGAGCCTGGATTTTATTACAGTGCTGAAGAGGACCGTTTCCATGATATGAACACAAAAGGTCTGGTCCTTGGTATTGATCAATCCATCAAGTACAAGGAGTACAGCAGAATCGTGGAAAAAGGCGATATGATTGTTTTGCTTTCCGATGGTGTAACTGAGTCAAAAACAAATGAAGAAGAATTCATTGAACGTGATTTTATTACGGACCTCATTAAAAAATACAGTGATTTGAATGCTCAGGGTATTGTAGATAATATATATAAAGACTTTTTGCAGATGCAGGACTTTGAACTGCGTGATGATTTCACGCTAATTATTTTAAAACGCGAGGTTTAACTTGTTAAAAAAGCGGGTATTAGTTTTACTAGCTTACAAGTAAACTTACTGGGGTGATATTGATGAATTTAAATATAAATGTTAATCGATCAGAGGAACATATTCAAATAGATTTAGCTGGAGAAATTGATGCATACACTGCGCCGAAATTAAGAGAAGAACTAATGCCGCTTGCAGAAGAGGGAAAACCTGTCCTGATCGTAAGCCTTAAGGATGTCTCTTACATGGACAGTACAGGGCTAGGTGCATTCGTTGGTTTGCTTAAAGCCGTGAGGAAAAATGAGGGCGATTTAAAGCTTGTTAATTTATCTGCTCGTTTGGAAAGACTATTCAACATAACAGGTCTAAGTGATATTATTGACATTTCTTCTAAATCAGAAGGTGGGGTTAGATGAAACAATTAGTGGATTACATTGAGGTGAAAATACCTGCTAAACCGGAATTTGTCGGTATTGTCCGTTTGACTCTTTCTGGTATCGCCAGCAGAATGGGTTACTCTTATGATGAAATTGAAGATTTAAAAATTGCGATCAGTGAAGCATGCACAAATGCTGTGCAGCACGCATACGAGAAAATCGAAGGCGGAGAAGTCATGATCGGCTTTGGCCTGTGCGAAGACCGTCTTGAAGTAATGGTGTCAGACAGCGGCCAAAGCTTCAATTTTGAACAAAAGAAAAACGAACTGGGTCCTTATTCCGCTGCAAACCCTGTTGACCAACTTCCAGAAGGAGGGTTGGGGCTCTACTTGATGGAAACGCTCATGGATGAAGTTCATGTACAGATCGATTCCGGCGTTACCGTCTTTATGACAAAGTATTTAAACGGGGAGCGAGTAGAACATGACACAACCATCCAAAACTACGAAGCGAACTAAAGAAGAAATAAATGAATTGATTTTCGATTTTCAGCACAACCAAAATGAAGATGCTCAGCTTTTTCTTGTCGAATATTACAGCGGACTAGTTGAAACACTGGCTAAGAAATATTCAAGAGGCAAAAGCTTTCATGAAGACTTAAAGCAGGTGGGCATGATTGGTTTGCTTGGGGCAATCCGCCGCTATGATCCTGAATTCGGAAAAACGTTTGAAGCATTTGCCATTCCGACTGTCATCGGTGAGATCAAGCGATTCCTGCGCGATAAAACATGGAGTGTTCATGTTCCCAGAAGAATTAAAGAGCTTGGGCCTAAAATAAAAATGGCTGTAGACGAATTAACAAATTCCCTTCAGCGCTCACCGCTTGTTCACGAAATAGCAGATTACCTTGAGGTGACAGAGGAAGAAGTGCTTGAGACGATGGAGATGGGTAAAAGCTATCAGGCTTTATCAGTCGATCATTCGATTGAGGCTGATTCCGACGGCAGTACAGTGACAATTCTTGATATCGTAGGATCAAAAGAAGAAGGATATGAGCAAGTGAATCAAAAGCTTATGCTTGAGAGTGTTCTTCACGTTCTGTCTGACCGAGAAAAAGAGATCATTCATCACACATATATATTAAATAAGAGTCAAAAGGAAGCGGGAGAAATTCTTGGGATTTCTCAAATGCATGTATCCAGACTTCAAAGAAGAGCGATAACGAAGTTAAAAGAAGCACTTTCGGCTGACTTATCAATGGGGCAGCATTAATGATTCAAATTGAAGAAAACAATCGTGTCTATGCATATGCGTATCAAATGCAAAAAGAAGGTAAAACTTTATGCGGGGACAGTTTCTTAATTAAAGCAACTGAAGACTATTTTATATGTGCTGTTGCAGATGGTCTTGGCAGCGGTGAACGAGCTTATGAATCATCTTCTGCGATTAAAGAAGTCATTGAGGAATTTCATGCAGAGGACATTGGACTGCTGATCGAGAAATCAAATGAGGTATTAAAAAATAAACGCGGAGCAACGGTTGCTATTTTTAAAGCGTATTTTAAACAGAATCAGTTAACATTCAGTTCTGTTGGAAATATCCGATTTGTTCTCTATTCTCCTTCAGGCACGTTTGTCTATCCTCTTCCTGTTCTGGGCTATATGTCAGGTAAACCTCAGAAATTTCGTGTTCAATCCTTTCCATACGATACTGGAGCAAAATTCATCATCCATTCAGATGGACTGAACATTCCTGCTGTAAAATCATTGCTTAAGGATAACCGGACAATTGAAGATATTTCAAATCAGCTTGAGCCTTATACTAAGTCAAGGCAGGATGATTTAACCTACGTAGTCGGTCAGCTATTCTAGTTGGCGGCTTTTTTTATTTTGATCATTTTTTAAAGTCCGTGTATTTTGGTAAAATGTTTCTAAGTCTTTATTTTGGGGAGGTAAAAGAATGGCAGAGAAAACAGAGCGCATAATGAAAACAATCAGTGCGGATTTATCCATTACATATAAACAGGTATCAAATGTTATAGCTTTATTAGAAGATGGCAACACAGTTCCCTTCATTGCCAGATACAGAAAAGAACAGACAGGTGCATTAGATGAGGTGCAAATCCGTGATAT
Source organism: Metabacillus dongyingensis (assembly GCF_019933155.2). NCBI lineage: Bacteria > Bacillati > Bacillota > Bacilli > Caryophanales > Bacillaceae > Metabacillus > Metabacillus dongyingensis. The sequence continues at coordinate 251,547 of NZ_CP082944.1, forward strand.
CTCGGAAAAGTGGCAATATACGCAAAACCTGGAATCAAGAAAAGAAGAAGTCATCCGATTAATTGAAGAACAGGGAAAGCTTACAGAAGAGCTTAAAAAAGAAATAGAAAAAGCATTAAAACTTCAAAAGGTAGAAGACCTCTATCGTCCATATAAACAAAAACGAAGAACCAAAGCAACGGTTGCCAAAGAAAGAGGATTAGAACCACTTGCAGAGTGGATAAAGGGACAGCCCTCTAATGGGCCGCTCAAGGAAAAAGCGCTCGAGTTTATAAACGAAGAACAGGAGGTTATGACTGCAGAAGATGCAATCGAAGGGGCAAAGGACATTTTAGCTGAGTGGATTTCAGATGAGCCTTCCTATCGTCAGTGGATTCGTGAGCAAACCTTCCGAAAAGGAAAAATCATCACATCTTCAAAGGATGAGGAAAAAGATGAGAAGAAAGTGTATGAAATGTACTATGAGTACGAAGAGCCGATTCAAAAGGTTGTCCCGCATCGGGTCCTTGCTATGAATCGCGGGGAAAAGGAAGGAATCCTGAAAGTATCCATTCAGGCGCCTGCAGACCAGATCACTGCCCATATTCAAAGAAATGAACTGAAAAATCAGCACACAGTGGTAAAGGATGTATATATAGAAGCAATTGAGGATGCCTATAAACGATTAATTCAGCCATCAATTGAACGTGAAATCAGAAAAGAATTAATGGAGAAAGCGGATGATCGTGCCATTCATATTTTCTCTGAAAATCTGCGTAACCTTCTGCTTCAGCCGCCATTGAAAGGCCGTGTCGTATTAGGGATAGACCCTGCGTTCCGGACAGGATGTAAGCTTGCAGCTGTCGATGAGACCGGAAAAGTTCTTGAAATAGGCGTCATCTACCCTCATCCTCCGGTCAATAAAGCTAAAGAAGCAAAACAAAAATTAATCGATGTGATCAGAAAAAATAACATCGAGCTGATTGCGATTGGGAACGGAACGGCTTCAAGAGAGACAGAACAATTTGTTGCAGATCTCATTGATGAACTAAAGTCAGATCTTGCCTACATCATCGTAAATGAAGCGGGGGCAAGTGTTTATTCTGCATCTGACCTTGCCCGAGAAGAATTTCCTGAGTTCCAAGTGGAAGAGCGAAGTGCAGTTTCCATCGCAAGAAGATTGCAGGATCCGCTTGCAGAGCTAGTTAAAATTGATCCTAAATCAGTAGGGGTAGGACAATACCAGCATGACGTCACACAGAAGAAGTTAAATGATTCCCTGACATTCGTTGTTGAAACAGTTGTTAACCAGGTAGGGGTGAATGTCAACACAGCATCATCTTCACTATTACAATATGTAGCGGGCTTGAGCAAAGCAGTTGCGGTCAACATTGTGAAGCAGCGGGATGAAATCGGAAAGTTTCAGGACAGGAAGCAATTAAAGAAAATACCTAGACTTGGGGCAAAAACGTTTGAACAATGCATAGGTTTCTTGAGAATACCTGACGGAAAACATCCGCTTGACTCAACTGGCATTCATCCAGAGAGCTACAAAGAGGTTGAAGAGCTCCTTAAAATGCTCGGACTAACCCTGAATGATGTCGGAACGGAGCAGCTAAGAGAAAAAATAGCGGATATTCATATTAAGGAAACAGCAGAAGCTATCGATCTTGGTGAGCTTACCCTGAAAGATATTTGCGATTCTCTAGTTAGACCCGGACGCGACCCTCGTGATGAAATCGCTAAGCCGCTGCTTAAAAAGGGTGTCTTGAAACTAGAGGACCTTCAAACAGGTATGGAACTTCAGGGCACAGTGCGCAATGTTGTGGATTTTGGCGCGTTTGTTGACATCGGCGTAAAACAGGACGGGCTCGTTCATATTTCAAAGCTTAGAAACTCTTTTGTCAAACATCCTCTCGATGTCGTTTCTGTAGGTGACGTTGTTACGGTTTGGGTAGACTCTGTAGATGCACATAAAGGCCGTGTTGCCTTGACGATGATAAACAGTTAATGAAAAACACTGCTTACGGGCAGTGTTCAATTAGCTGTATATTTTAAATATAGAGTTCTGGGACCTTGAAAGGCGTTTTGGCTAAATGAATCCTCATTTTGGCTAATAAATTTCAAAAATCAGCTATGAAAAATGAAGTTTTCGCTAATAAAAGTCTGATTTCCGCTAAATAAATTGATAAAAACCCAACACTGCTTATGAGCAGTGTTTTTTTCTATAGAAATACCAGCATTGATTCAGCATTTTTATTTGATACCGATCCTTTTCATAAAACGCACGCTGCATTTGGTTTTTTAACCATGAAGGCATTGCTCGTTCCTCCTTATTGTTTATAATGGAGTATGTGTATTACTTACTATATGCGGGCGCAAGATGTCCTGTTCGGAGATACAAACTATGCGGGGTGTTACCTATGAATGAAACGGAGCTTCAGGAACTGACAGAATCTATTTCAAAAACTTACTTTCACAAAAAGTTTTTACATAAAGCTTTCTTTAACAGCCGGCTGCGGACAACAGGCGGCAGATACCTTTTAAAAAGTCATAACATTGAGATTAACCCTAAATATTTAGCTCAGGGATTAGAAGAAGTAATTGGCATAATCAAACATGAACTTTGCCACTATCATCTTCATATAGAAGGCAGAGGGTACAAACACCGTGATCCTGAATTTAGGGAGCTGCTTTCTAAAGTGGGTGCTCCAAGATTCTGTAAACCTCTGCAGACGGCTGCCAGAATCAAGAAGACATTAGAGTATCAGTGTACAGCCTGCATGTTCATTTACAAACGCCACCGAAGAATGGATACTTCCAAGTATGTATGCGGAAAGTGCGGCGGGAAAATAAAACTTGTTTCATGATAAAAAAGGGGTTGACTCATTATACAAAGCTGTGATAAATTATAAAAGCCGTCGTAAGAGACGCAAATGATTAATAAAAAGAATGCTTGACAGCTTGTACTATTCTTCATATAATTAAAGAAGTCTGTCATGACTAATTATTCCGCAGTAGCTCAGTGGTAGAGCTATCGGCTGTTAACCGATCGGTCGTAGGTTCGAGTCCTACCTGCGGAGCCATATTATGGGGAAGTACTCAAGTGGCTGAAGAGGCGCCCCTGCTAAGGGTGTAGGTCGCGTAAGCGGCGCGAGGGTTCAAATCCCTCCTTCTCCGCCATTATTTTTTGTCTTTTGGCCCGTTGGTCAAGCGGTTAAGACACCGCCCTTTCACGGCGGTAACACGGGTTCGAATCCCGTACGGGTCATCGCTTCTGAATTGCATATTAATGATTTGGAGGATTAGCTCAGCTGGGAGAGCATCTGCCTTACAAGCAGAGGGTCGGCGGTTCGAGCCCGTCATCCTCCACCATCATATTTGGTCCCGTGGTGTAGCGGTTAACATGCCTGCCTGTCACGCAGGAGATCGCCGGTTCGATCCCGGTCGGGACCGCCATTTTATTGGGCTATAGCCAAGCGGTAAGGCAACGGACTTTGACTCCGTCATGCGCTGGTTCGAATCCAGCTAGCCCAGCCATTTGCATTTCAAATGCGATTATAACTAAGTGCCATTAGCTCAGTCGGTAGAGCACGACCGAGTAATCATCGAAGCTTAGCTTCAGCACACAAATTGAGCCGCTCCTTGAATAATCTTTCTGAGATTTGAGTGTCTTGCAAAACTGAAGAGTGTTTTCTTACTAAGTGCCATTAGCTCAGTCGGTAGAGCATCTGACTTTTAATCAGAGGGTCGAAGGTTCGAGTCCTTCATGGCACACCATTTTAACTAATGTATGCGGGTGTGGCGGAATTGGCAGACGCGCTAGACTTAGGATCTAGTGTCTTTGACGTGGGGGTTCGAGTCCCTTCACCCGCACCATACATTTTTTATCTTTTCGCGGTCGTGGCGGAATGGCAGACGCGCTAGGTTGAGGGCCTAGTGGGGGCAACCCCGTGGAAGTTCGACTCTTCTCGGCCGCACCAAAAGAGTTTTAAAAAACCTCAAAAAAGTTGTTGACAAAAAGAACGCAACTTGGTATTATATTTAAGTCGCTTCATTACATTAACAAGTGCGCCCGTAGCTCAATTGGATAGAGCGTTTGACTACGGATCAAAAGGTTATGGGTTCGACTCCTATCGGGCGCGCCATTCTATATATATAATGTGTCCGGGAAGTAGCTCAGCTTGGTAGAGCACTTGGTTTGGGACCAAGGGGTCGCAGGTTCGAATCCTGTCTTCCCGACCAGACAAATACTTTTCGCGGGTGTAGTTTAATGGTAAAACTCTAGCCTTCCAAGCTAATGTCGTGGGTTCGATTCCCATCACCCGCTCCAATTTTAAAAATGATCTTTGAAAACTAAACAAAACCAAAAGCGTACCAAACGTTTTAAATTTTTGAAGTCAGCAACAAATTGAGTCACAAATTTTCTTCGGAGAGTTTGATCCTGGCTCAGGACGAACGCTGGCGGCGTGCCTAATACATGCAAGTCGAGCGGACCTCTTCGGAGGTCAGCGGCGGACGGGTGAGTAACACGTGGGCAACCTGCCTGTAAGACTGGGATAACTCCGGGAAACCGGAGCTAATACCGGATAGTATCTTGAACCGCATGGTTCAAGTTGGAAAGACGGTTTCGGCTGTCACTTACAGATGGGCCCGCGGCGCATTAGCTAGTTGGTGAGGTAATGGCTCACCAAGGCAACGATGCGTAGCCGACCTGAGAGGGTGATCGGCCACACTGGGACTGAGACACGGCCCAGACTCCTACGGGAGGCAGCAGTAGGGAATCTTCCGCAATGGACGAAAGTCTGACGGAGCAACGCCGCGTGAGTGATGAAGGTTTTCGGATCGTAAAACTCTGTTGTTAGGGAAGAACAAGTGCGAGAGTAACTGCTCGCACCTTGACGGTACCTAACCAGAAAGCCACGGCTAACTACGTGCCAGCAGCCGCGGTAATACGTAGGTGGCAAGCGTTGTCCGGAATTATTGGGCGTAAAGCGCGCGCAGGCGGTTTCTTAAGTCTGATGTGAAAGCCCCCGGCTCAACCGGGGAGGGTCATTGGAAACTGGGAAACTTGAGTGCAGAAGAGGAGAGTGGAATTCCACGTGTAGCGGTGAAATGCGTAGAGATGTGGAGGAACACCAGTGGCGAAGGCGACTCTCTGGTCTGTAACTGACGCTGAGGCGCGAAAGCGTGGGGAGCGAACAGGATTAGATACCCTGGTAGTCCACGCCGTAAACGATGAGTGCTAAGTGTTAGAGGGTTTCCGCCCTTTAGTGCTGCAGCTAACGCATTAAGCACTCCGCCTGGGGAGTACGGTCGCAAGACTGAAACTCAAAGGAATTGACGGGGGCCCGCACAAGCGGTGGAGCATGTGGTTTAATTCGAAGCAACGCGAAGAACCTTACCAGGTCTTGACATCCTTTGCCACTTCTAGAGATAGAAGGTTCCCCTTCGGGGGACAAAGTGACAGGTGGTGCATGGTTGTCGTCAGCTCGTGTCGTGAGATGTTGGGTTAAGTCCCGCAACGAGCGCAACCCTTGATCTTAGTTGCCAGCATTCAGTTGGGCACTCTAAGGTGACTGCCGGTGACAAACCGGAGGAAGGTGGGGATGACGTCAAATCATCATGCCCCTTATGACCTGGGCTACACACGTGCTACAATGGATGGTACAAAGGGCTGCGAGACCGCGAGGTTTAGCCAATCCCATAAAACCATTCTCAGTTCGGATTGCAGGCTGCAACTCGCCTGCATGAAGCTGGAATCGCTAGTAATCGCGGATCAGCATGCCGCGGTGAATACGTTCCCGGGCCTTGTACACACCGCCCGTCACACCACGAGAGTTTGCAACACCCGAAGTCGGTGGGGTAACCGCAAGGAGCCAGCCGCCTAAGGTGGGGTAGATGATTGGGGTGAAGTCGTAACAAGGTAGCCGTATCGGAAGGTGCGGCTGGATCACCTCCTTTCTAAGGAAGAT